>NZ_DBPA01000018.1:0-33683 GCF_002300045.1 Streptococcus sp. UBA632
GTCAGATTCAATTGCTCGCTTGGGTGGATTTGAAGCCAACCTTTCTGCCAAAGAAACGTTAGAAAATCTAGGATTTCGTGTGTCATTTTCAGAACATTACTTAGAGTCTGATATGCTCTATTCTTCTTCAATCAAGAGCCGTGTTGCTGATTTGCACGCTGCTTTTGCTGATGACTCTGTTGATGCTATTCTGGCTACGATTGGTGGTTTTAATTCTAACGAACTGTTGCCCTATCTTGACTACGACTTAATTGCCAAACACCCTAAAATCATCTGTGGCTATTCGGATTCGACAGCCTTTTTGAATGCTATTTTTGCTAAAACTGGAAACCTCACTTACATGGGACCGTCATATTCTAGTTTTAAAATGAAAGAAGGTCAAGATTACCAGAGCAAGGCTTGGTTAAACGCCACGACAAAATCAGCTTACGACCTTGTTCCAAGTCAAGAGTGGTCAAGCGACCCTTGGTATGACCCAACACAACCACGTCATTTTATGCCAACAGAATGGAAAATTTACAACGCAGGGAAAGCTTCTGGCACCATTATTGGTGGAAATTTATCTACTTTTGGACTTCTTCGCGGAACACCGTATGCCCCACAGGTAGAAGACTATGTCCTTTTTTTGGAACAATCCGAAGAAGACGGTTATTACGAATTCACGCGCAATTTGGCAGCAATTTTGCAGGCTTACCCTCAGCCCAAAGCCGTGCTTATCGGACGATTTCCTAAAGAATGCCAAATGACCCAAGATATCTTGATCTACATCTTGGACAAACACCCGATTTTGAAAACCATTCCTGTCATGTATGATCTTGACTTTGCCCACACCCAACCGCTTTTTACCATTACGATTGGAGCAAAAGCTAGCATTGACACGGACAGCTTCAGCATTTCCATTCGGGAATAGGCTTTTTCTCACCATTTGAAAGGGCTTGTGCTGTGGTATAATGGTCATACTGACTATTTTTACATATTGAGGAAAACAGGACTAATGGATACCGTCAACAAATACTTTTCCCTAAGCGTGCGTTATGCGATTCGGGGAATTTTTGCATTTGCTTTTTTAGTTGCCGTAGGATTTTTAGGATGGACTTCTCCGCTTGGGTTGATTATCATTCTAGTTAGCTTTTGGCTGTTTAGAAAAGCCATTCTAGCATTTGGTTCGACACTTTTTAAGTTCATCACGCAACATAAAAGGGCAGTTATGCTCGTGGCAATTGCTTTTCAAATACTCCTGCTATTCTCGGCGAGATTACTCATCCGAAGAGATGCGGCGGTGGTTTTCACAGGAGCCTTTCACTACCTTGCCGAAGATTTAACCGTGAACTACATCACGCGCAACCCCAACAACCTCTTTTTGTTCTTGTACGAACGGCTGTTTTTCAATCTTTTTCATGAAAATGGACTGTGGGGCATGATGGGGTTAAACATGCTTTATGTGAATGCCTCAGCCTATATTATCTATGCCACGGCCAAACGCTATGGCAATCAGAAGATAGCTGATCGTTGCTTTTTCTTCTTTACCTTCCTGTTTCTATTTTCGCCCTTTTTTATGAGCATGTACACGGACGTTTTAGCTTTGCCGCTGCTGTGTTTGCAGACTGCCTTGGCGCTTGCTTTACTACAAACAAACCAAAAGATACAACTCCTAAAAAACGCTACTCTTTTGGGAATCGTGACAGGAGTGACTTATTTCATTCGTCCGACTGCGCTTGTCTTAATCATTGCACTTTTTATGATACTTGGGCTAAACCGTTACTGGAAGAAAGGAATTATCATTTTCAGCCTTTTTCTCGTCAGCTTTGGTAGTATTTATGCTGGCGGCAAATACTTAGAGAGCCACCAAACCGAAATTCAACTGCTCAAAGGTAAAGGCTTAGCCAAATCAGCCCTGCTCTTTGTGGATTTGGGACTGACATTTTCAGGAACAGACCAAGCGGATATGAAAGCGGGATTGTTACAATACGTGGATGAAAGCGAACGGGACAACTACAACAATGGGATGTTTGCCACGGAAAATATCATCAAAGACATCAAGCGTCGCTTAAACGACTACACACCTGTCACTTTTGGGGCACATTTGGTGGTGAAATTGGGAGCAACACTCATGGATGGCAGCTTGGGGTGGACGTATTTTGAAAATCCTGACGATGAAAAAACGCCTTACGTTTCCCCTCTTTATTCCTACACCAAAAACAATGCCTTTTTAAAAGCTGTTCGGCGATTCTGGATTAGCTCAGACACGGTGGAATACCAGCTGTCCTTTCTCATCAGGCAAATCATTTGGTTAATCATGATTATCGGTATGATCAAAGCTACGCGCTTCTCATTTGAAAGCAATGATTTTTTGCTGCTGGCCTTACTTGGCGGCTTAGCCTTCCTCATGATTTTTGAAGGTGGGAAATCACGTTACCTCATTCAATTTATCCCACAAATTCTCCTGCTGGCAGGCAGAGGCTGGGAAAATAACGCTCTTTTTCCAAAAATAAAAGACCTCGACAGTTAATGTCGAGGCTTTTTTGTTAGCCATTACCAAATAATCACACGGTCTTCTGGAGCACGCCACATAGGGTCGCCAGCTTTAACATCAAATTCTTCATGGAAATCATCGAAGTTAGTTAAGGTGACGTTAGTACGAAGCTTGCCAGGAGCGTGAACGTCAATGCTTGCCAACATTTGCATGTACTCTGGACGAGCTTTCATGCGCCAAATGGTTGCAAAATTGATAAAGAAATCACGCGCAGAGAAATCGTCATCTTGTTTGGCTGCCTCAAGTGCGCAAGCCACACCGCCAAGGTCTGCCACGTTTTCAGAAACCGTCAATTTTCCGTTGACTTTCGCTCCGTAAGAATCCAAACCATCAAACTGCTCAACAATTTTATCCGTACGTTCCGTGAAAGCCTTGTAATCTGCTTCTTGCCACCAATTGTTCAAGCTACCATTTTCGTCAAATGAAGCTCCGTTGGTATCAAAGGCGTGAGAAATTTCGTGGGCAATCACTGCTCCGATACCACCATAGTTGGCAGATGAACTTTGTTCCAAACTGTAAAATGGTGCTTGTAAAATAGCAGCTGGAAAGACAATTTGGTTTTGTTGTGGGTCGTAGTAAGCATTGACCATGTGGGCTGGCATATGCCATTCGCTACGGTCAACAGGCTTGTTCCATTTGCTCCAACTATGAGCGATTGAAATCTTAGCAAGATTTTGAGCATTTTCAACCAATGACAACGATTCGTCAATGATTTTCTTGGTATAGGTTTCAGGCAATTTTTCAGGGTAACCAATATGTGGCGTAATCGTGTTGAGTTTGACGATGGCCTTATCACGCGTTTCTTGAGCCAACCAATCTGCTGACGCCAAGCGTTTTTTGTAAACATCAATCATGGTAGCCACTTTGTGTTCCACATCGGCTTTGGCTTCTGGTGAGAATTTTTGACCTGCATACCACAATCCTAGAGCTTGGTTGTAAGGTCCTGAAGCCAAATAATAAGCCGCTTTTTTCTTGTCTATGGCTTGTGGCGTTCCTGAAAGGGCTCGACCATAAGTGCCTGAAAGCACACGAATCTCATCAGTCAAATAGCCATTATAATTACCTGCAGCTGAAAGCACCAAATCAGCCTTTAACAAATCCCAATTGTCTTCTGAGTAATAGTCAGACGCAAACTCTGTCCAAAAACGTTCCTCAGGTACAATAACCTTGTTAGGCACCTCACCCAAAATACGTGTGAAAATCGCATCCAAAGGCAATTCTGGAGCAAGTTTGACAAAATCTGCCCAATCATAAGGGTGGTATAATTTGACGTATTCTGATGATTCTTCACGTGACAAAACGTACTTAGCTAGTTTGGCATCTAAGGCAATCACCTTGTCCAACAAATCGCTGATTTCTTCAGCTGAAAAACCAAATTTTGCCAACAATTCTTCTTGCATGTGACGCCAAATAGCCAGTAATTCTTTCCCTTTTTCGTTATCTTCTGCATAGTAAGTGGTGTCTGGCAAAATGGTTTCAGGAGCCTCAGCCCACAAAACATTTAATTGAGCGTTCATGAAATCAGGTGCCACACCAAATGGAAAGGCGTTTGGTTTGCCAGCCAATTCAAACTCCGCAATCTTACCTGAAAAGTCTGAAAAAGAACCCAAATCTTGGTATTCTTTGATTAAAGGAAGAACGGGTGCAACGCCCACTTCCTCACGTTTGTCGTAGTCTGCAGCCATGCGGTGCAACTTCACAAAGTTTTGCAAAATACTATCATCAGGCACATCCTTGCCACTAAGCCACTTGTCTGTGTTTTCTAACATAAGGTCTTCAATCTCATCTGACAAGTCTGAAAAACCACCTGTGCGAGGCTTATCATCAGGGATGACCGCTGTTTTTTCCCATTCGCCGTTGACGGCATCATAAAAATCATCTTGATATCGAGTCATAACAAATCTCCTTTATTCTGATTAGAACTATTTTATCAAAAAATGCACATAATAGCAGATTTAAAAACGCCTGACTCAAATAATAATAGCAGACATGATAGCGCTTTTTTGCTATACTAATTTTTAAGGAGGCTTTTATGACAACAAAACATTACAATTGGGCAACTTTAGGAACAGGGGTCATTGCTAATGAGTTAGCACAAGCCCTAGAACAACAAGGACGAAAGCTTTATTCTGTCGCTAATCGTACTTATGATAAAGGACTCGCTTTCGCTGAAAAATATGGCATTGACAAGGTTTATCAAAACATTGATGACGTTTTTGATGACCCTGAAGTTGACATTATTTACATCTCAACACCACACAATACCCATATCAATTTCTTGCGCAAAGCTTTGGCCAAAGGCAAACACGTTTTGTGTGAAAAATCAATCACTCTAAACGCTGACGAATTAAACGAAGCCATTAAACTTGCCGAGGACAATCATGTCGTGCTGGCAGAAGCCATGACTATTTTCCACATGCCAATTTACCGTCAATTATCTGAAATCATTGCCAGTGGAAAACTTGGAGAATTGAAAATCATCCAAATGAACTTTGGTAGCTACAAAGAATATGACATGACCAACCGTTTCTTCAATCGCAACCTCGCTGGTGGCGCTCTGCTTGATATCGGTGTTTACGCTCTTTCATTTGTTCGCTGGTTTATGACTTCAACACCCAACCAAATTGCTTCTCAAGTCAAACTTGCCCCAACAGGCGTTGACGAACAGGCAGGTATTTTGCTGACAAATGACCAAGGCGAAATGGCAACCTTGACCTTGAGCCTTCATGCGAAACAACCAAAACGTGGGACCATCGCCTATGATAAAGGCTACATCGAGCTTTACGAATACCCTCGCGGTCAAAAGGCTGTGATTACCTACACTGAAGATGGGCACCAAGAAGTCATCGAAGCTGGCAGCACGGCACTTGCCCTTTCTTACGAAGTCGCTGATATGGAAAAAGCCGTTTCTGGTCAAGAAAATGTCATGCACCTTGACTACACCAAAGATGTCATGGACATCATGACCAAACTCCGCCAAGATTGGAACCTCACTTACCCAGAAGAAGAATAAGCATAGTTATCCACAAATCCATCTCTGACAAGGTCAAATTCAAGTTACTTTTGCAGTAACTGTGTTTTGGCATCGTCAGGGATGCTTTTTTGTTCTTTTATCCACTTTTACACACAAGTTATGAACAACCTGTGGATAACCATGCTCATATTTTGGGGATAACTTGTTTATAATTGTGAAATCCGACTCTCAAAACCCTTGATAAAACAACATAAGGCGTGAATTGTCTTGTGGATAACACAAAAAAAGCAGCTCGTTTGAACTGCTCTTTTTAAATCAAATCATCGCGGCTAACTTGTTCAAAATTTTCCGTGCCATCATTTAATTTATCCCAAATAACCACTTCGCCAGCTTTCAAAGACTTCTGAACATCGATAATACGCTGATTTGAAGACCCACGAAATTGCAACATCAAATTCTTCCTGGTGATGTCAAAGCGACCATCCACCAAAATGTCAATCAAACTCAGCATTTCCAGCTTATCTGGGGTTTCTTGCATCATTTCTTCCCAAGTGTACCCTGTCCAAGACCAAATGTCTTTTTCTGGCAATTCACGGCGCACGCGCTTAATCAAGGGCAATAAAATCCCTGTATTCAAGAAGGGTTCACCGCCCAAAAGCGTCAAACCTTGGACATAAGGTTGTGCCAAATCCGCCATGATTTGCTCTTCTAGCTCCTTGGTATAAGGCATTCCTGCTTGAAATGACCAGGTCGCTGCGTTATAACACCCCTTGCAGTGAAACATACAACCCGACACATACAAGGAATTCCGCACACCTTCTCCATCAACAAAGTTAAATGCTTTGTAATCAATGATACGCCCTTGGCTTAATTCTTCTGATTTCCATTCACCAGGCTTGGGAGTATTCCAATTTGCTTCTTCCATCCTAGCCTTCTTTCTAATCTAATTATTTGACTTATCCACAAGTTATTCTTCAGCCAGATTGATCCAATAACGCTCAGTTGACTCACGGACATCTTCTAAAACACCACCATTTGCTAAAATCACCTTTCGGCTGGCAATATTATCCGTGTGACAAGTCACCAAAGCTTGTTTGATGTTTTTCTTTTTAGCTTCTAGTAAACCTAGATGAAGCTGTTTCTTAGCCAATCCCTTATGACGCTCTGACGGACGAATCGAATACCCAATATGTCCCCCCTTATTTAAGAGATTATCATTTAGACGTAAACGTAAATGCAAAAATCCTAGAACCCTTCCGTTATCATCAAAAGAAACAAATTGAATCGCTGGAACAAACGTTGACGGCACATCAATACCCATTTCACTTAATTGATTTCTTTCAATCCAGTCCTCATAAACAAAGTTATCCACAGACCAAAAACCGCCGTCATGAGCAGATTGACTTGCCTCAAATTCTTTCATCATGTCAATAACAGCTGCTTTATCTGATAATTCAGGTCTTCGTAATTGCATAAACGGTACCTCTATTTACTTTTCTTTTTAGCTTTTTCTAAAAACTGCGCTTTCAACTGACTAACACGCGCTTTTTTGTCAGTTTTCACATTTGAATGTTTTTCATGAAAACGTTCCACTTGTTGCATCCCTTTATAATCTAACTGGTATTTTCCCATTTGCTAATATCCTTTCTAGTCAGACCTCTAACCTGACCCACCAAAATAATAAAGAAGCAGGGACGCATGGTCTCAGCTTCTCATCTTATCAATCAACGACGACTCCCAAAATTAAGCACGGTGTTTGCTATAATCCCCAGGATTTTTAATAGTAGAGCCATTCATGTGTTTAACACGAGCAGAAATTTCTTTGTGGCGACCATTAACCATTGGGCGAGCTTGCGGATTTCCTAGGTAACCACATGTTCGTTTGACAACATCAACGGTTTTAGGGTCGCTATTACCGCAGTTTGGGCAGACAAATCCGCGTTCTGTTGGCGTGAAATCTCCTTCAAAACCACATTGGTAACAACGGTCGATTGGGGTATTGGTACCAAGATAACCAATACGTGTATATGCATAATCCCAAACAGCTTCCAAGGCTTTTGGATTTTGTTGAAGCACTGGGTATTCACAATAATGAATGAAACCACCAGTTGCACCAGCTTCTGGATAAGCTTTTTCAAAATCTAATTTTTCAAATGGTGTTGGGTTCTTACGCACATCGTAGTGGAAAGAATTGGTGTAGTATTCCTTATCGGTAATGTCTTTCACAAGACCAAATTTCTCTGTATCCAAGCGGCAGAAACGGTCAGTCAAGCTTTCAGATGGTGTTGAATATACTGAGAAATGATAATCAAACTCATCTGACCACTCTTCACAGAATTGTTTCATTTTGCGAACGATATCAACCGTAAAGGCTTTAGCTTCAGCATTGCTTTCCCATTCAGGACCATAGAAAACGGTACCCACTTCGTAAAGACCAATGTAACCAAGTGAAACTGTTGCACGGCGATGACGGAAAAGTTCGTCCACATTGTCGTATTTGCCAAGACGTTGACCAAAGGCACCGTATTGATACAAAATAGGGGCATTGGCTGGCGTTGCTTCTTTGACGCGTTCGACTCGGTAAACCAAAGCATCTTTGGCAATACCCATGCGTTCATTGAAAATATCCCAGAATTTGTTCATATCGCCATTTGATTCCATAGCAATACGAGGAAGATTGACCGTCACAACCCCAAGATTCATACGACCTGAGTTGACTTCAACGCCATTTTCGTCTTTCCACCCTTGCAAGAATGAACGGCAACCCATTGGCGCTTTAAATGAACCTGTCAATTCAATGATTTTGTCATAAGACAAGACATCAGGATACATCCGTTTTGTCGCACATTCCAAGGCTAATTGCTTGATATCATAGTTTGGTGTGCCGACTTCTAGGTTAAGACCACTCTTCAACGTGAAAATCAATTTAGGGAAAATGGCTGTGCGGTGTTCGCTACCAAGCCCTTTGATGCGGATTTCAAGAATGGCTTTTTGAATTTCACGTTCAAACCAGTTAGTACCAAGACCAAAACCAAGTGAGGTAAACGGTGTTTGCCCATTTGACGTGAACAAGGTATTGATTTCGTATTCAAGGCTTTGCATCGCATCATAAATGTCTTTTTTCGTTTTGGTACGAGCATAGTCTTCACGAAGGTCTTCTGCTACCCAATCTTGAGCGTCTTTTAAGTGTTTTTTATAATTCAATTCAGCGTAAGGTGCCAAAAATTCATCAATGCGGTCTGCCGTACAACCACCGTATTGGCTAGAAGCTACGTTCGCGATGATTTGCGAAATTTGGGCTGTCGCTGTTTGAATTGATTTTGGACTTTCTACCTCAGCATTGCCAATCTTAAAGCCATTGGCCAACATCCCTTTAAAGTCAATTAAACAGCAGTTAGTCATTGGGGTATATGGGCTATAATCAAGGTCGTGGTAATGAATGTCCCCTTTTTGATGCGCATTAGCCACGTGTGATGGCAACATTTTAAGACCAATTGATTTGCCAACGATACCAGCCGTCAAATCACGTTGTGTGTTGAAAACTTCGCTATCTTTATTGGCGTTTTCATTGACAATGGTTTGATCCTTGTTCAACAATTTATCAATGGTAAAATTGATATCTGTTGCTTGCGAACGCGCAAAATCGCGCTTGGTACGGTAATTGATGTATTCTTGTGCGATGGCATATTCATTAGCTGCCAAAAGCTCATGCTCAACGATATTTTGAATTTCATAAATTTTAACATCGTCTTTAAAGCGGTCTATAATTTCCGCAATGATGTTATTTGAAATGGTTTCTAATTTTGCCTCAACAAGTGGGGATAATTTAGTCACATTATTACTTGCTTTTAGTAAGGCATTGTATATCTTTTCGGCTTCAAAATTAACAGAACGTCCATCACGTTTGATGACTTTGATTGCCGGTTGATCTGTTATTATTTCCTTTTCCAATGTAATCATAAGAACACTCCTTTGCCCGTCTATTATAACACGTTGACTCTAAAAAAATCAATATCTTGTGGCAAATCTTTTAGAAGAACACAAGATATTGATTTTATCGTTATTTATAGTTGTTTTTTACTTCTTACGATAAATCGTAAAGTCAGATACTTTTTTGACCGAAACGGTTTCGTAATTTGATTTTAAATCTTTTTGAACCACCTCAGGCAATTTCTCGTTTTTATGAACGATAACATAAGTCGCCACGTTTTGCAACAACTCATCTTCAAACACTTTTTGATTGTCATCTTTTGCTGTATTGACAAGCGGTGATGAAAATTGCGAACTACTTGGTAAGCCACTTTCTAAATAAATCTTAGAAGAACTATCCCAAACATAAATAGAATCTTCATCAGAAGTATTTGATGCCAAATAAGTAGCAATCGTTGAACGCTGGCTATTATCACCAAAAGTGATGATATTTGACACGATTGGACGTCCTATCCCAACAATCAAAACCAAAACAGGAAGGTAGAGGAACGTTTTCACATAAAACTCAAATGCACCTTTAGTGTTTCGAGAAGACTTTTGACGGCGATTTGAAGAACGAACCATATAGCGTTTGTAACGCTCGTCAAGTGCCACAGCAGTCAAAATCAAGCCAAAAGGCATCGCTGCCAACAAGTGATAGAACTCATACGTCTGTGATACCAAATCAAGCAGCAAAAAGCCGATAAATACCACGAAAATGAGGTATTTGACCATGCGGTCTTTGTTATCTTTAAGCACTTTGTTAAATGAAAGCAAGCCAAACAACAAGCCTGAAAAAAGCAGCAAGCCCACTTGGAAGAGCAAAGTCAAAAAGAAATTATGGTCACTTGTAGCAAAATAAGTAAATGGGTAAACAATGGCTTGTGAAATATAAGGCGATAAAATTTGCAAGTTCAACACAAAGTAACCAACAGTGTACAAAATGAGAATCATCCCAAAAATAATACACAGTAATTGGTAAAAGCCTCGCGCCAAATGTTTTTTTCTTGAGTTATAAACAATAATCGCAATAAAAGACAATAACCAAAAAACCAAGGTTCTTGGGTCTAAAAGCATTGACGCTGACCCTGCAAAGCCATACAAAATAAAGGCTTCATCTTTAATCAGACCTGCAAAGTATTTCGTCAAGAACCATAAAGACACCAAGACAAACGGCATGGCAAATTGGACAGGATACAAGCCGCCAAAACCAAGAGCTACATTTAACAAGTAGAAAACACCACTCATACCCACGGCAAATCGTTGATTAGACGTGAAGTAATGGATGAGTTTGTAAAAATAAATCCCTGACACATAAAAAATGAGCACTTGAAGGGGAACCAGCCACAAGGTTGACCCTAGATAGTAAGCTAAGGCAATCAGGGTGTAATAAAGAAAACCACCTGTCGCAAACATATCTGTAAACGGCAACTGCCCTTTAGTAAACATGAAACCAACGTACAAATTTTGAGATTGCAAACTATTGGCCCAGTCCGTAAGTAAAGGATTGGCTACGGATAAGCATCCCACAATAATACTGATGATTAGCAGAAAAAACTTATGGCGTCTAGGAACCTTGGTGCTGATAGCCGCACCTTGCCTTTTAGGAGTAAAACCACTCGTACGTGACAAGCGACTATAAGACGGCACGCCATTTTGATTTAAATTCACTTCCTCTGATGTATTCACTTATTTTCTCCTTGAATTTCGTCCTTAATAAGTATAACAGAAACTAAACATTAGTCAATTTGATGATTATACCATAAAAAGCTAAAGGATGGCTAAAATAATTGAAAATAGGCTAAATCTCTGAACAAGAAAAAAGAACCGCACATCTTACGTGCAGTTCATCAGGAATCGCTTCATCCAGTATGATTAGTCTTCATCAATGAAGCTATTGAAAACTTCTTCAATCATATCCCACTCAGCGTCAGAGTCTTCAGGGATTGGTTGAAGGTCGCCTTCTGTTCCATCTTCATTTTCAGTGAAAGAATAAGCTTGGATTTCAATTTCACCTTGCTCATCTTCTTCAGCACCAGCAGGAACCAAAAGAACGTAATTCTTACCAAATTCTTCACGACCATCGATGGTCAAAAGAATTTCAAATAAGGTTTCATTTCCGTGCTCATCGACTAAGGTAATAACTTCATGTTCGTGTTCATGATTATGTGCCATGGGCTTTCTCCTTTAAAACATTCTATCCAAATAATTTTGTAAAATAAGCTGCGCAGCCAATTTGTCAATCACTTTTTTACGTTTGCCTCGACTCACATCAGCTTGTTCTACCAACATACGCTCTGCCTGTACGGTCGTCAAGCGTTCGTCTTGGTAATCCACAGGGATACCAAATAAATCCGCAATCTTGTCACCATATGACTTACTGACCTCAACACGAGGACCTTCGGTATTGTTCATATTTTTAGGCAGACCAACAACAAATTTATCGACTTTATATTCTTTAACCAGCTGACCTAATCGGTCAAAGCCAAATTCGCCAGCTTCTTCATCGATTTTGATAATCTCGACACCTTGAGCGGTAAAACCAAGTGGGTCACTAATGGCAACACCAACTGTTTTTGAACCGACATCTAGTCCCATTATTCTCATTTTAAATCAATTCCATTTCCTTTGAGATAATATCGAACAAGTTCTTCAACAATCTCATCACGTTCGTATTTGCGAATCTGATTTCTAGCATTGTTATAACGAGGAACATAAGCAGGGTCCCCACTCAAAACGTAACCTACAATCTGATTAATTGGATTGTATCCCTTTTCATCGAGAGAACGATACACTGTTGTCAAAGTCTCGCTGATTTCTTTTTTGTTTCTATCGTCTAAATTGAAGCGTACAGTTTCATCTGTAAATCCCATACTTACACCTTCTTTCTAAAACAGCTATCACCAACTATTATAGCCTATTCAAAAGGATTTCACAAGAATCTAACTTTATTTCAGTAAACTTTATCACCCTTTTTTCACACCATGCAAAAACACCTCAAACATCAGCCCACAAAGCCTACGTTTAAGGTGTTCTTATCAATCTGTTGCTGGCTAATCCTAACCATCAGCCCACTGTTATATGACCTTGAAAAACACCATCATAGTGCGGCACGAAGACGGGCTTCTGTGTTTTCTACATTACGAATAGAACGTGGTAGAAAAGCACGAATGTCATCTTCCTTGTAACCAACTTGAAGGCGTTTTTCATCAATCAAAATCGGACTTTTTAGGATACGTGGATTTTCTTGAATCAAGTCAATAACCTCACTCAAGCTCAATTCATCTAAATTGCAATCCAAGGCTTTGGCATAGCGGTTTTTAGAGGAAACAATACTCTCTATACCATTTTCTGTTTTTGTTAATATAGCTAAAATTTCTTCTCGGGTTAGCGGTTCTTTTCCTAAATTCTGTTCTTTATAAGGGAGCTGATGAGCGTTTAGCCAAGCTTTCGCTTTCTTACAGCTTGTACAACTAGAAATCGTATAAATTTTAATCATGTGTACTCTCACTTTCTATCCCATGATACTTGTATTATAGCACACTAATCTGAACGAAAACATGGGACCTAAGACCGATTTCTAACGAAAAACTGTTATTATTCTTCAATTTCGATCGTATCTTCGAGGTCAAGAACCACTTCGTCTGATGGTTCTTTTTGAGTTGGCTCTTCGTTGTCACTAGCAACTGGAGCATCAGGAGCATCAGCATCTTCAATTAAACCATAATGCACGCGCACTTTATGGTCAATTTCATCGAAGATTTCAGGGTGGTCACTCAAGTATTTCTTCGCATTCTCTGAACCTTGACCAATTTTGTCGTCATTGTAAGAGAACCAAGCACCAGCTTTCTTGATGATATTCAAATCACTGGCGATTTTAAGCAATTCACCCGTGCGTGAAATTCCTTCTCCGTACATGATTTCCACTTCAGCTGTTTTAAAGGGTGGAGCCACCTTGTTTTTAACGACTTTGATCTTGGTTTCTTTACCGATGCTGCTATCTTTTTGGTCACCTGTTCCCTTGATTTGTGTGTTACCACGCACATCTAGACGAATAGAAGAATAAAACTTCAAGGCACGTCCACCAGGAGTTGTCTCAGGGTTTCCAAACATCACACCAACTTTTTCACGCAACTGGTTAATGAAAATAGCGATGGTTTTTGTTTTGTTGATAGAAGCAGATAATTTACGCATGGCTTGGCTCATCATACGAGCTTGCAAACCAACGTGGTTATCACCAATATCACCATCAATTTCAGCACGCGGTACCAAAGCTGCCACTGAATCGACAACGACAAGGTCAACGGCACCAGAATCAATCAATTTCCCTGCAATCTCAAGTCCTTGTTCACCTGAATCAGGTTGTGATAACAAAAGTTCATCAATATTAACCCCAAGAGCTGCGGCATAAGATGGGTCCAAAGCGTGTTCAGCATCGATAAAGGCTGCCACACCACCTTCTTTTTGAGCTTGCGCAACGGCATGAAGGGCGACCGTTGTTTTACCTGAAGATTCAGGTCCGTAGATTTCAATGATACGTCCTTTAGGATAGCCACCAGCTCCAAGTGCAATATCAAGAGCTAAACTACCTGAGCTCATCACTTGAACTTTTTGTTCTGCACGCTCGCCAAGTCGCATCACAGCGCCTTTCCCGAAATCTTTTTCAATCATTTTCAAAGCATCATCTAGTGCTTTTTTACGCTCGTCACCAAATTTTTTAGTAACAGCTTCTGTTTTCTTTGTTTTTTTTGCCAAATTATTCCCTTTCTGATTATTCGAAATACGACTTTATTATACCAAAAATCAAATGTCTAATAAAGCTTGACGTACTAAGTTAAAAGCGTACAAAGTCGCGATATGACGGACATCTGAACGACTTTTACCACCGATATGAAGATGAATCGAACGGCAATCGTCTTTTGTCGAAATGCCAATAAAAATGGTTCCTGCTGGATGTCCTTCCAAACTATCTGGACCAGCAACGCCAGTCAAACCAATGCCGATATCTGCACCTGTCAACAAACGTGATTGTTCCGCCATTTTTTCAGCGGTAAAGTGACTAACCACACCATGTTCTTGCAAATCTTCTAATGGAATGTGCAACAATTTTGATTTTTCTTCCATGCTGTATGTCACAAAACCGCCGTTAAAGACGGAAGAGGCACCTGAAAAGTCTGCGATAGTGGATTGAAATAGCCCTGCGGTCAAACTTTCTGCTGCTGTAATGGTTTTATGGTGTTCTTTGAGCAATTGAAAGACCACACGCGCCAAACTATTATCATCACCATAACCGTAAAGCAATTCACTCAATGGGACATTATCCAAGGTTGATTTAGCCAAAATAGCTTGTTCCAATTGGTCTAATTTTACCTTAGCGGCAGCCTCATCTGCTGCTTTTGTTGACAAACGAAGTGTTACCTCACCTGTTTTAGCATAAGGAGCAATGGTTGGGTCTGTTTGATTGTCAATCAAGTCAGACAGAACGGTTACCAATTGGCTTTCCCCGATGCCAAAGAAACGCAAAACCCGTGAATATAGGCGTTCATTATGTCCTGACAAAAGAGGAACCAATTCATTTAAGACCATCGGTTTTAATTCACTTGGCGGACCTGGTAGCACGACGTAAGTAACGCCATCAACAGTTACCAAGCCACCCACAGCTAAACCTGTGATATTTTGCAAGGGCGTTGCCCCCTCAATTAACTGAGCTTGACGGTCATTGTTGGCCGTACGAACAAATTGGGGACGCGTTGCAAAATAGTCATTCAAACGTTGATTGGCTTCTTCGTTGATCACCAAATCGCGTTTGAGGTATTTTGCCAAAGTTTGTTTAGTTAAATCATCTTCCGTTGGTCCCAAGCCACCACACAAAACGATGAGGTCGCTTCTTTGACTGGCTAAATCAATAACCGACAACAGACGCTCTTCGTTATCACCTACGGTAGTTTGAAAAAAGACATCAATTCCCAATTTAGCAAATTCTTCTGAGAGAAATTGAGCATTGGTGTTGGTAATTTGACCTGTTAAAATTTCTGTTCCAACAGTAATCAGTTCAGCTTTCATAATGACCTCCTGCTTATTTATTCGTTTTTTAACTGTGTTTCACATGAAACATCAGCCCTTCATCAGCATCTTAAGACTTGATTTGATGTATTGTTCTGCTGTTTCATTGGTACCTTCAAAGAACTGGCGGATTTTCTTGAGTTCTGTGGCTTTATAGCCCAATGCCAAAAGAGCTTCCATGGCTTCTTCAAGCGGCTCGTTGCTTGCTGTTTTTGCCTGAGCAGCTCTGCCATTTTCCACAGGAACATCGACGAACTTCCCTGCCAAATCCAAAACCATCTGTTGCGCTGTTTTTTTCCCGATTTTTGGGAATTTCATCAAGTACTTGATGTCGCTCGTGTCAATCGCATGAACCAAGCCTTCGTTGTCATCTACGGCAATAATAGCTAGCGCCGTCGTTGGTCCAATCCCTGATACCGAAATCAAGTTCAAAAAGACGGACTTTTCATCTTCAGTATGAAAACCAAACAACAACTGAGCATCCTCACGAACAACTTGATGCACATAAATCTGCATCTCTTGATTAACTAAGTTTGAAAAACTGTAAGGGTTAGCCACATTCACGATGTAACCCAAACCGCCAGCCTCCACAACGATGTACTTGGCGGTGATTTTGGTTAATTTTCCTTTGATGTAATCATACATATCAATATTTTCCTAACTCTCTTAAACTAGTATGATTTTCTTGAATCCGACGGAACATTTTTTCCATATCTACTTTGGTGAAATGCACCAAGACAGGACGGCCATGCGGACAATTGTAGGGATTTTTACAGTGGGACAATTGAACCAATAAATGCCGAGCCGAGTAGTCGTCTAGTATATGATTGGCTTTAATTGAACGCTTGCAAGACATCATAATAGCCAATTCAGCACGGTACTTTTTCACCGATACATCATTAGTCAATAAAAGCATGTCGCACATTTCATAAACCGCCGACTCAATTTCTTCCTCCTTCATCCAAATCGGATGCTCACGTAAGATAAAAGTATTGTTGCCATACGGCTCCAAATGGATACCGACTTGCTGCAACAAAGGCATTTTTTCTTGTAAAGCAATGAAATCAGCCCCTGAAAATTCAAAAAGATAGGGCATGAGCAGTTGCTGTAAAGAACTGTCAACCTCTCCGATTTTTTCGCGGTAATACTCGTATTTCACACGTT
This sequence comes from Streptococcus sp. UBA632, assembly GCF_002300045.1. Lineage (NCBI taxonomy): Bacteria > Bacillati > Bacillota > Bacilli > Lactobacillales > Streptococcaceae > Streptococcus > Streptococcus sp. UBA632. The sequence continues at coordinate 16,704 of NZ_DBPA01000018.1, forward strand.
CTTGCGCAGCGTGTTGGTCGATGATGTACAAGCCATCTGTTCCCTGAGCAAAGAGATAAGTTCCATGCATTTGCCCAAAATAGTCCAACTCTGGGAAGGTTGACGACTCCTCCGTATCAAGGGTTTCAATCATCCTAGTAATTTTAGCTTTATTGGCAAAATCCAAAGCATCGTGTTCATCACCTGATGTTTCTGGCGTTAAACGTTGAGCGTATTTCACTGACGGTTGCTTGTCAACTTCCTTGACAACCTTGTCAATGTCATTAAACACCTGTCTTGGTTGCTCTTCGACGGTGTCAGATTTGACAAAAAAGTCTTGACGCTCCTTATCATAATACAAATCCGTTTGCTTTAAAGGAAGAGTGGTTTGTTCAGGTTTTGCTAACCCGCGTGTGCTTGATTTGGCAAGATTTTCAAGCGCATCTGGAATCAAATCCTGCTCTCGCAAGCTCTCTGAAATAGCCGAACTAATCAAAACCATTAACTCTTTTTCCTTAGAAATACGAACTTCCTGCTTTGTGGGATGGACATTGACATCCGCTAAATAAGGGTCAATTTGAATATCAATAACCGCAATAGGGAAACGCCCCACCATCAATTTCGAACCGTAGCCATCCAAAATAGCACGATTCAGCAAGAAATTTTTGATGTAACGGCCATTAATCAAAATGGTAATGTAATTCCGATTGGCACGTGTCAACTCAGGCAAACTAATGTATCCTGACACTTCAAAATCAAGGTCAGCATTAGAAATCTCAATCATTTTCTTCGCTGTATTGAGGCCGTAAATGCCTGCAATCGCCTGACGCAAATCCCCTGTTCCAGCAGTTATCGTCATCTGACGACCGTCATTTATCAATTTAAAAGCCACCTCAGGATGAGCCAAACTCAAACGATTGACCACATCCACAATGTGTGCCAATTCTGATTGAAGGCTTTTCATGTATTTGAGGCGAGCAGGTGTATTATAAAACAGATCCTCAACGGTGATTTTCGTGCCCACAGGGGTTGAAATGGGTTCTTGCTTTTCAATTTCGCCACCTTTAGCCACCAAAAGTGTCCCGTAATCTTCGTCCGCCGTTGCCGTCTTTAGCGTGAAATGACTGATTGACGCAATAGACGGTAGAGCTTCGCCGCGAAATCCTAGCGTTCGAATGCGAAAAAGATCAGCTTGACTTTTGATTTTACTCGTCGCATGACGTTGTAAACTAAGAGCAACATCTTCTTGGGCGATCCCTTCCCCATTGTCAGTCACTTGAATTTTCTTAAGGCCTGATTCCTCAACCTCTATCGTGATTTGACTACTCCCAGCATCAATCGCATTTTCCACTAATTCCTTGACAACGCTGGCTGGTCGCTCGATAACTTCACCCGCCGCAATCTGGTTAGCCAAAACTTCTGGTAACTCGATAATTTTACTCATATGATTCGTAGGGCTTTTCAAGCACCTTTATTCCTTTCGTTCTTGCTTGTTTAATTCTTATTATAACACAAACTAAAGAGGCCATCTCTTTTGAGATCACCTCTTGTGCTTACAGCATATTCTTCAGTTCATAAATAACATTCATGGCCTGCATGGGCGTCAAATTCATCAAATCAACTTTTCTGAGAGCCTCAATGACCTCTTGGTTAGCCGTGTCATCTGCAAAAAAATTAAGCTGCTCTACCTTAGGCTCTTCGTTATTGACTGGAGTTTCTTCAACCACCGAAGAATCCACTTCTGGCAGCAACTGCAGCTTGGCAGCACCAGATTCTAAGCGCGTCAAAATGCTGTCTGCACGTTGCAACAAGGATTTTGGTAAGCCCGCAATTTTAGCAACATGAATGCCGTAAGACTTGTCTGCAGGTCCTTCTGCAATTTTGTGAAGGAAAGTCACGTCACCATCTTTTTCAAGAGTCGCAACATGGACATTGACAAGTTGTGTCAAGGTTGTTGACAGAGTTGTCAATTCATGATAATGGGTCGCAAACATCGTCTTTGCTCCGATGTGGTCGTGAATGTATTCAATAATAGATTGGGCTAGAGCCATACCGTCGTAGGTCGCTGTCCCACGTCCCAATTCATCAAACAAAATCAAGGATTGCTGGCTGGCTCGCTTGATGGCTTGGTTGGCTTCCATCATTTCCACCATGAAAGTGGATTGCCCTGAAATCAAATCATCTGCGGCACCAATTCGCGTGAAAATCGCATCAAAAACAGGCAGATTCACTGCTTCCGCCGCAACGTAAGACCCCATTTGTGCCATGATAACCGTCAAAGCCAACTGACGCATATAAGTGGATTTACCACTCATATTTGGACCAGTAATCAATTGAATCGTCGTTTGCTCATCAAATGTAATGGTATTTGGAATGTATTCTTGGGTCCCCATGACTTTTTCAACCACCGCATGACGCCCTTTTTCAATATAGATTTCTTTCTGCTGGTTAAAACGCGGACGAACATAATGGTTATTTTCTGCGACAACGGCTAAACTTTGCAAGACATCAACCGTTGAAATGGCCTTTGCCAAATCCTGCAAACGTGTGATGTAACGCTCAACTTGCCCGCGCACGCGCATGAAAATATCGTATTCCAAGTTTGCTGATTCCTCGCGCGCCTCCAACATCTCCCCTTCGATTTTAGCTAATTCTGCCGTTCCAAAACGCTCTGAATTTTTCAGCGTTGCTTTACGGAAGAAATAATCAGGCACCAAAGACAGATTGGAATTGGTCACATGGAAATAGTAACCGTCTTTTTTGTTATAGTCGATTTTTAGATTGGCGATGCCACTTGCCGCTCGTTCTTTGGCCTCAATTTCAGCAATCCAGCTGGTTCCCTCACGCATGACTTTGCGGTATTTGTCCAAGGTTTCATCAAATCCCGTCCGAATAATACTGCCATCTGTAATAACCGCAGGCGCTTCTGGGTCAATCGCTGAGCGAATCAAGGATTCTAATTCTGGTAGGGTGTCAATATCCTTGACAAGCTTGTCAAGGTAAGGGCTGGCAAAGGATTCCAAAATAGCTTTGATTTTTGGAACTTGTGACAAGGTCTGACCCAGCTGCAACAAATCCTTGGGATTGGCTTTCCCAAAGGACACCCGACTGGCTAAACGTTCAATATCATAAACACCTTTGAGGCTGTCTGTCAAATCACTGCGCTCAAAGAAATGGTCCAAAAAGACTTGAACAATATTTTGCCGTTCGTCAATCTGCTCTTGGTTCACCAAGGGACGGTCAATCCACTGGCGCAACAGACGCATTCCCATCGCCGTCTTGGTTTCATCCAAGAGCCAGTAAAGACTGCCGTGTTTTTTGCCTGTGCGTGCATTTTCCAACAAATCAAGGCTTGATTTTGTCGTATAAGACATTTGCAAGTAGTCTTTGATGTCGTAGTGGACGAGCTTTTGCAGATGACTGAGTTCGCGTTTTTGTGTCGTATGAACATACTGCAATAATTTCTCTGCCGCAGAAATTTCCAAATCCGTCAAGGTTTGGTCCACCAAATGCACGTCTTCGTAGCGGTCTTTTTCAAAAGATAAGAGCAAATTCAACTGTTTCACCAGATGGTGTTGCTCTGTTTCAGACAAATCATAGCCCACCACAATTTCACGAGCCTTAAGATTGAGGATTTCACTGCGAAGGCTTGAAAAATCAGACAAAATCGTCGAGAAAAATTCCCCTGTTGACAGGTCCATGTAGGCTAATCCAAGGGCTTTTCCGTCTGAATCAATTGCCACCAAAAAGTTATTGGCGCTGTCTGGTTTAGAAGAATCAACCGCCGTCCCTGGCGTGATAACTTGCACCACTTCACGTTTGACCACGCCAACCGCTTGTTTTGGGTCCTCCATCTGCTCAGCAATCGCAACCTTATACCCCATTTCAACCAAAACATCGATATACTGTTGGGCAGAATGGTAAGGCACACCAGCCATAGGAATTGGATTATCCGCATTTTTATTGCGACTAGTCAAACTAATCTCTAAAATCTGTGCAGCCTTGACGGCATCCTCGTAAAATAACTCGTAAAAGTCTCCCATGCGAAAAAGTAAAAAAGCATCTGGATAATCTTTTTTGATATCCAAATACTGTTGCATGCCTGGGGAAAGTTTATCTTTTGCCATTGCTTAACTCCTCGTTAATCTTTGTTTCCAAGCTATTTGTAATATATTGTACCAAATCACTGGCATCTTGCATTTTGTCCCGATAATCTTTGACAATCGGCAGTTCTGACAAGTCTTTTTGCAGCTGGTCCGCTTGTTCGCCAGCTTTTTCTTTGGCAACCTGTTTGTCAATCTTCTGATAAAGCACCGCTTCTTGCTGATAAGCCTTCATCTTATCGACTTGTTGCTCCAATTCTGGGAAAGCCTTAATTTTTTGCTCTGCTTTTTGAAAATACCGCACGCTATCATGCTGTTTTATCGCTTGAAGGAGGTTTTCTACTGCTTTATCGTAAGAACTCATACACCCGTCGCCAAATCTTTTTCAAAGGCTTTGGCCGTTTCTTCGTCTTTGCAAATAACCAACAAAGTATCCGCACCTGCCACCGTTCCGATAATTTCTGGAATCTCACTGTTATCAATCAAATTGGCTAAAACGTCAGCCTCCCCAAGATTGGTATGAAGGACCAGCATAAAACCAGCACGCGCAACTTTTAAAATGTAAGAGCGAACCGCAGCATCAAAAGTAGCTCCAACCACCTCAGCCAAGCTATAATACAATTTTCCAGACGCATCACGGAGCTTCAAAAGCCCAATTTCACGCAAATCACGCGACAAGGTCGCCTGCGTTACAGTAATACCTTCTTTTTGCAACAAATTTTTAATCTCTTCTTGCGTGCCAATATGACCCGTCTGAATCAAGTATTTAATACGGTTTTGTCGTTCTATTTTATTCATATAAGTTTCCCTTTATGTATATTTATCCTTAGAATTATACCAAAAAAAAAGAACTTTTTCATCACAATTGTAGGTATTATCTCTATTTTTATCCAGTTTTTAGACTTCAAGCATTTTCTTTTCTTCCATCTCGTTTATTTTTTATTTTTATGTTAAAATAATATGAACTAATGACTTTAGGAGAACATCATGGATACAAAACGTACTATTGCAGAACGCATTCACACTATTGTTCCAGAATTAGACCAAGAACAAGTTGTGAATCTGCTTGAAATTCCAAAAAATTCAGATATGGGAGATTTGGCTTTTCCTGCCTTTTCACTCGCTAAAATCCTCCGCAAAGCTCCTCAAATGATTGCAGCTGATATTGCAGGGCAATTGGATGCGACTGGATTTGAAAAAATTGAAGCGGTTGGACCATACATCAACTTCTTCCTTGACAAAAAAAGCATCTCTGCAGATGTTTTAGGAAAAGTTATCGCAGACGGTAGCCACTACGCTAGCCAGGACTTGGGACACGGACGCAACGTTGCTATTGATATGTCAAGCCCAAACATCGCAAAACCTTTCTCTATTGGGCACCTTCGCTCAACTGTTATCGGCGATAGCTTGGCTAATATTTTTGAAAAAATCGGTTATAAAGCTGTTAAAATCAATCACCTTGGTGACTGGGGTAAACAGTTTGGAATGTTGATTGTTGCCTACAAAAAATGGGGTGACGAAGCTGCCGTCAAGGCTCATCCAATCGATGAGCTGTTAAAACTCTATATTCGCATCAATGCTGAGGCAGAAACACAACCTGAGTTAGACGAAGAAGCACGCGAATGGTTCCGTAAATTGGAGGCAGGCGACGAAGAAGCTACTGCTCTTTGGCAATGGTTCCGTGACGAAAGCCTTGTTGAATTTAACCGCCTTTACAACGAACTTGGGGTTACCTTTGATAGTTATAACGGAGAAGCCTTCTATAACGATAAGATGGACGAAGTGGTGGACATCTTGACAGAAAAAGGCTTGCTTGAAGAATCGCAAGGTGCCCAAGTGGTTAACCTTGAAAAATACGGTATCGAACACCCAGCGCTTATCAAAAAATCAGACGGTGCCACGCTTTACATTACGCGTGACTTGGCGGCTGCCTTGTACCGCAAACGTGAGTACGATTTTGCCAAAGCCATTTACGTTGTAGGTAATGAACAATCAGCTCACTTCAAACAATTGAAAGCCGTTCTTAGCGAAATGGGATTTGAGTGGAGTGATGACATTACACACGTACCGTTTGGACTTGTGACCAAAGAAGGCAAAAAATTGTCAACACGTAAAGGTAACGTTATCCTACTTGAACCAACTATTGCAGAAGCAATCAAACGTGCCGAAGACCAAATCAATGCCAAAAATCCTAACCTTGCTAACAAGGAAGCCGTTGCCCACGCCGTTGGAGTTGGTGCTATTAAATTCTACGATTTGAAAACAGACCGCCTAAACGGATATGACTTTGACCTTGACGCAATGGTATCATTTGAAGGGGAAACAGGCCCTTATATTCAATACGCTCACGCGCGTATCCAGTCTATCCTTCGTAAAGCTAACTTTACACCATCTGTCAACGATGTTTACAAACTTGACGATGCTGAAAGCTGGGAAATCATTAAACTCATTCAAGACTTCCCTCGTATTATCAAACGTGCCGCAGATAACTTTGAACCTTCTATCATTGCTAAATTTGCAATCAGCTTGGCACAAAGCTTCAACAAATACTACGCACACACACGTATTCTTGATGAAAGCCCAGAACGTGACAGCCGCCTAGCCCTCAGCTACGCTACGGCAACCGTTCTAAAAGAAGCCCTTCGTCTTCTTGGAGTTGAAGCACCTGACGAAATGTAAAACTAAAAAAAGCCGTTTATCACGGCTTTTTTTATGTCTTTAAAACGGTTTTTTCTGCACATTTAACCAGTCAAAAAGGTTGTGATAACATATGCCATTAACCTTCGCTTGGCTCCTTCCACCTTTGTCCGCATTATTTGGTGAAAATCCTGAAAGGTCTGTCGCCTTTTTAATATCAGCCATGGATTGCACACCAAACACCTCGTCATTGAAGAAATACAACCATGACCAGTGTCCTGGATAAGTCATCCCTTTGATGTCTGATCCTTCCACGCTTTCATAATAAGAAAACCATGCATTAGTCGCACCGCTATCTAACAGCGATTTGTAAATGGGAAGAGAATAGTTTTCAGGAGCAACAATCGTGTCATCTGCTGCATGGATAAACCAAATGGGAGTATCTTTGATAGCATTTAATTTTGCTTCATCAAAATAGACTTCGTCGGTCTGGATAAAGGTGCCATTATCAGTAGAAAGGGCATAAGTCCCATCAGACTGTCGTTGGTAGCAATGATAGGCATAAGCCGCAGCCTGCGGAATCAATGCCGCAAAATAATTAGGATTGTGAATGGCAAGATTTAAGGTCATGTAACCACCATTAGAGCAACCCGTCAGATACAGACGATTCTTGTCAATCTTAGGATTGCGGGATACAAAATCTTGAATGGCGTCCATAACGATGTCGGTATAACGAGAAACACCTGCCCCCACACCATTTTTTCCATCGCCTTCATCCATCCAGTAAGTCGGACATTGGAGAGCTAAGATATAAGCTCCCGTGCCGCCCTCACCCTCAAAATGAGCTTGAATCTTTGGTTGAGCCAGTGCCACAACCTTATTGCCCAACAAGGTGATGTCAACATCTGACCCACCTTCACCTTGCCCATGAAGCCAAATTAACAAAGGCAGTTTTTCTGCTGTTTTTGCAGTCTCAGGTTCATAAGCCACACACTGAAGCCTTAATGCTTCATCTTGCTTAGTCAAAGGATTGGTATAGGTTCCTGAGTACTCGCTATGATACTGGAAAGGAGCCACATCTGGTGATAAAAGGTTAGTAATAGCATTGTAATCCTCAATCTCAAGAGTTACAACCTCATGTCCCATAGTAACTAGCAAGCCCTTAATAGACACCTTGTAGTCACGAACCCACTCATGATGATAATTCGCACCATTGAAAAAGAAAGGGCTGGAAACATTCTTCATCTGCTTCTGGTCAAAAGTGACTGGCATCTCAATCGTCAGATAAACACTCTCATCACGCCCAATCAAGTGTCCCTCATTATCTGAAATATAAACCTGACTCACCTGACGGTTTTCACCAGCAGTGACCACAATCAAAGACTCCGTCGACACCGCCGAAATAGGATTTGCCAAAGTCAAAATGATTTTTGGAACTCCTGGCCCAAACTCATACCCCTTGATGTACAGTGCTATGCTATCAATACTATTTTTCATTTTAAATCTCTTTTCTTTTTGTTTGTAATCGGTTACATTTGCTGGTTAAAAATTAGAAATCATCCTACAACGTAGGTACATTTCTAATCGTGTTTTATTTCTTCCGTCTAATGTTAAAGTCTGACGATACAACTTCGTCAACGTCGATAATGGAGATGAAAGCATAGGGGTCTAATTCTGCCATAATGGCCTTGACTTCTCGGACTTCTGTTGGATTGAGAACAACGTACAAGACGTTTTTATCTTCGCCTGAATAAGCACCTTGACCATTTAGAAAAGTCACACCACGGTTGATTTCATTGAGGATAGCTGAGGCAGCTTCTTCTGATTTTTGGGTAATAATCAGCATACCACGTACAGTGTAGCCTCCATTTTGCACAATTGTCAAAACTTGACTATAAACAAAACTGGCAACCAAAGTGTAGAGCATGTGTTGTAAATCAATATAAACGAGGGAAGCTGTCAAAACAACGGCATCAATAAAGAGTAAGGTTTGCCCTAGTTTTAAGCCTAACTTTTCCTCAGCAATACGTCCAATGATATCTGTCCCACCAGTTGTAGCGCCGTAACGAAACACCAAACCACTTCCAGCACCTGAAAATAGCCCCGCAACAACAGCAACCAGCATCATATCATTTTCAAGGGTGACATGGATAGGAACCCGTTGCCAAAACCAAATGAAAAACGACAAGAGAACCGTTCCGTAAATGGTCAAAGCAAGCGAACGTTTTCCCAAAATCCTAGCCCCCAAAATAAACAAGGGGATGTTCAAAATCAAGGAAGAATAAGCAGGGTTAATGCCATAAAGAGCATGGACAATCAGCGTCACACCGGCAACACCACCTTCAGCAAGGGCATTGGCCATGTTAAATTTTACAAACCCGAAAGTGTAAATCGCTACACCAACGGCAATCAACAAGAGACGTTTGAGTTGTCCCAATCGTTCAAATGACATTTTCCCACCTCCAAAATCCTAATCAATCGTCCACAAAACGCCCAATAATATGGACATTTTCAGCAATTGATACAAAAGCTTTAGGGTCAGCTTTTTTCATCAAATATTTAAAATCATTGTATTCTTCACGCGTAATAATAGCAAGCAAAACTGCTTTCTTTTCGTGATTATAAGTCCCTTCTGCATCATTGATAGAAGTTACCCCGCGGTGTAATTTCGTGTGAATCATCGTAATCACTTTTTCGGGTCTGCTAGTCACAATCATGGCCTGCATTTTCTTTTGTTTCGTGAAAATCGCATCGGTAACGCGACTAGAAACGAAAATCGTCACCATTGAGTACAGAGCGTATTGCCAACCAAATAACAAGCCTGCAAAGAACATGATAATGGCATTGACAATGAGCGAGATACTGCCCACATCACGCCCCGTTTTTTTCCGAATGGTCAAGCTGACAATGTCCGTTCCACCACTTGAGATACGAGATCTAAGTCCAAAACCAACACCAGCTCCCATCACAAGCCCACCAAAAATAGCATTAATGAGCGGGTCTGTTGTCAAAGTAACTTCTGGAACAATCTGGATAAAGAAAGAACTCATGGTTACTGTGATTAGGGTAAAAACGGTAAATTTATGACCGATTTTGTACCAAGCCAATATCAGCAAAGGGAGATTTATCCCATAAAAGGCCAAGGAAATTGGAATTTTAAAACCAATCAACCGTTCACTAATTGCAGATAAAACCTGTGCAAAGCCAGTCGCACCACTAGAGTAAACATGCCCAGGTTGAAAAAAGAAATTCACCGCAATCGCAGACAATATCCCATAAAGAATAGATGCCGAAATTTTTTCGGCATACTTTTCTCTGGAAATACTCTGCATGGTTTTCAGTAGGCCATATTTTTCTGCCCACCGACTAACGACAAACTTTGTTTTCTTCTTGATAGGTGTTTTTCTAATCATCACTTTCAATAGCTAAAGCCAATTCGTCTAATTGCTTGTCTGAAACAAGGCTCGGTGCCTGTGTCATCGGGTCTGCTGCTTTATTATTTTTAGGAAAGGCAATCACTTCACGAATATTTTCTTCGCCAGCAAGAAGCATTACAAAACGGTCAAGACCAATAGCCAAACCACCGTGTGGTGGGAAACCGTAATTCATCGCTTCTAACAAGAAACCAAATTGGTCATTGGCTTCTTCTGCTGTAAAGCCAAGTGCTTTAAACATACGTTCTTGCAAGTCTTTGTGGTTAATACGCAAGCTACCACCACCAAGTTCGTAACCGTTAAGCACGATATCGTAGGCAACGGCACGCACTTTCGACAAATCACCTTCCAATTCATGTGCTGATTCTTCCGTTGGCAATGTGAATGGGTGGTGAGCTGACATATAGCGACCTTCTTCTTCTGACCATTCAAACATTGGCCAATCAACAATCCAAAGGAAATTGAATTGTGAAGTGTCAACCATGTCAAGTTCTTTGGCAATGCGTGTACGAAGAGCACCAAGTGTATTATTAGCCACTTCAAGCGTATCCGCAACAAAGAGCACCAAATCATTCTCTTCAAGTTGTAAACGTACTGTCAATTCGCTTTCAATACTTGTCAAGAATTTCGCAACTGGTCCACTGATAGCTCCATCTGTAAATTTGATCCAAGCAAGGCCTTTGGCACCAAATTGTTTTGCAAATTCTGTTAATTTATCAATGTGTTTGCGTGAATACTTGTCCGCATTTCCTTTAACCACGATAGCTTTGACTACTGGTGCTTGTGAAAATACTTTGAAGTCAACATCCTTGACAAGTTCTGTCAAGTCCCGTAAAAGCATTTCAAATCGTGTGTCAGGTTTGTCTGAACCATAATTGTTCATGGCATCATCATAAGACATACGTGGGAATGGTAGAGTTACGTCGATACCTTTGGTATCTTTCATAACTTTGGCAATCATTCCTTCAGTGATATCTTGGATATCTTTATCTGATAAGAATGACGTTTCCATATCCACTTGTGTAAACTCAGGTTGACGATCTCCACGCAAATCTTCATCACGGAAACATTTTACGATTTGGTAGTAACGGTCAAAACCAGCATTCATCAACAATTGTTTTGTGATTTGTGGGCTTTGTGGCAAAGCGTAAAAATGACCTTGGCTCACACGGCTTGGCACCAAATAATCACGCGCTCCTTCAGGCGTTGATTTTGTCAACATCGGTGTTTCAACGTCAATAAATTCAAGGTCGTCCAAGTAATTGCGGATAGAGTGTGTCACCTTCGCACGCAATTTAAAGTTGTTAAGCATTTTTGGACGGCGAAGATCCAAGTAACGGTATCGCAAACGATTGTCATCTGTCACATCAACATCATCTTTGATTTCAAATGGTGTTGTTTTAGCAGTGTTTAGGATGGTCAATGCTGACACTTTCAATTCAACCGCACCTGTTGGCAAGTTTGGATTTTCTTGTTCGCGTAAGGCAACTTCTCCTGTCACCTCGATAACGAATTCGTTACGAAGGCTTTCTGCTGTTGCCATAACGTCGCTTGAAACTGTTTCAGGATTGATGACCAATTGCATAATCCCTTCACGGTCACGAAGATCGATGAAAATAAGTCCACCTAAATCACGACGACGACCGACCCAACCTTTAAGAGTCACTTCTTGGCCAATATGTTCGCTACGAACACGACCCGCATACATTGTACGTTTCATTGCTATCTTTCTCCGTTTTTTAATTTATTCATTCCCACCTATTATAGCAAAAAGCACGAAAAAACCCCACCCATGCGGTAGAGTTTTTTTGCCTTTTCCCAATTAAGCCTTTTCACGTGCTTTCTTCATTGAAAAAGCAATTAGCTTAGTTTTCTGAAAATATCTGAAAAGTTTGTTTCAATTTCTTCAAAGCTTGCGGTCACTTCTTCGCGGGTTTGGTTGTTTTTGACCGTTACTTGACCTGCTTCCACTTCACTTTCTCCCAAAGTGATGATGGTTTTAGCATGGAAAGCATCCGCAGACTTGAATTGTGCTTTGATTTTACGTCCGAGGTAATCACGTTCTGCTGCAAAACCTTGATGACGAAGGGCTTGAACAAGTTCTAAAGCTTTAAGATTTGCACCTTCTCCCAAAACAGCAATGTAAACGTCCAAATCATTTTCAATCGGTAATGCAATGCCTTGTTTTTCCAAGATAAGAAGCAAACGTTCAAGACCAAGTCCAAAGCCAAAACCAGGGGTTTCTGGACCGTCAAAGTAATCTACAAGACTATCGTAACGCCCACCCGCACAAATGGTCAAATCAGATTTGTCAACGGTTGTGATAAACTCAAAAATCGTGTGGTTGTAATAATCTAAGCCACGCACCATATTAGTATCAATAACGTAAGGAATATGGAGGGCTTCAAGCATGTCACGAACCGCATCAAAGTGAGCTTGGCTTTCTTCATCGAGGTAATCTAAAATAGATGGCGCATTTTCAACAGCTTGCTTGTCCTCTTTTTCCTTCGAATCCAAGACACGAAGCGGATTTTCATCCAAACGGCGTTGGCTATCTTTTGACAATTCATCACGCATTGGTGTCAAGTAATCAATCAAGTCTTGGCGATAAGCCGCACGACTAGCCGCACTTCCTAGGGTATTTAAATGAAGAGTGACATCTTTGATCCCTAGGGTTTGGAACAATTGGTAAGCCATGGCAATGGTTTCCACATCTGTAGCTGGATTAGCAGAGCCAAAGCATTCCACACCAATTTGGTGGAACTCACGCAAACGACCAGCTTGTGGACGCTCGTAGCGGAACATTGACCCAATATAGTACATTTTCACAGGTTTTTGTACTTCTGGCGCAAATAATTTATTTTCCACAAATGAACGCACCACAGGAGCCGTACCTTCTGGACGCAAGGTAATGTGACGGTCACCCTTATCGTAGAAATCATACATTTCTTTTGTCACAATATCCGTTGTGTCACCAACTGAACGGCTAATCACCTCGTAATGCTCAAACATCGGTGTGCGGATTTCGCTGTAATGGTATTTCTTGAATGTTTCACGCGCAACAGCTTCGACATATTGCCAATTTGCGCTTTCGCTAGGTAAAATATCTTGGGTTCCTTTAGGTTTTTGCAGTTTCATAATAAGATACACTGGCACCAAATTTTCAAATTTAGCCCCTTCATTCCTTTCTACTATTGTAGCGATTCAATCATTTCTATTTTATCACAAAAACAAGTTCTAAAGAAGAAGCACAACCTTTTTTTAGGATTTCTTCAGCTATTTTTAAATTTTTTGTCAAGTAACTTTACTTTACAAAAAAGATATGGTATGATGTTAAAGTTGATTGAAAATCAAGAACTAAAAAATTATCGGAGGAAATAACAAATGGCAGTACCTGCACGTCACACTTCAAAAGCGAAGAAAAACAAACGTCGTACACACTACAAATTGACTGCTCCATCAGTAAAATTTGACGAAACTACTGGAGATTACTCACGTTCTCACCGTGTATCACTTAAAGGATACTACAAAGGACGTAAAATCGCTAAAGCAGCTAAATAATAGAAGGGAGATACCATGCGCGTAAATATCACACTTGAACACAAAGAATCTGGTGAACGCTTGTACCTTACTTCAAAAAACAAACGTAACACTCCAGACCGTCTTCAATTGAAAAAATACTCACCAAAATTGCGTAAACACGTAATCTTTACTGAAGTGAAATAGGGATTCAATACACGTCAATAGACGTTGAAAACCTTGATTTTATGCGATTCTTGATTTTTCAGATTTCACTACATCGCAATATAAATCAACCGAATCACTACCTTTTTCACTACCTTTTTTGAAATAAGATATATTCGGATAACCCTGAGCCTGACAGCATTGTCAGGCTTTTTTTGTTACTTCCGTCACTACCAAAACAAAAAAGCAAGTCATAAAAACTTGCTTAACGACCATTAACGGCATAAATATAAGTAATATAATTGGCGAAATCTCCAATTTTCTTACGGTCTGACTCTATTTCGTCAAACCAAGAGCTATCTACTCCTTCACTTGCTAGATAGCGTACAACCAATTTCAAAGCCATTATCACTTGATTATGCTTATTAGTACGACTGCCATCAGTAGCTTGTCGCTCTTCACGGCTAATCAGATACCACTTGGAGCGAATTTGCGTATATTCAATAGCATTCTTTACAAAGTCTAGCCAATACTGTTCAAACTCAATATCTCCCTTTTTCATGCCGTCTAATATCTTTTGATGATATTCCTGACATTGTTCAAATGACAAGACCCCACCTTTTTCCTCTAAAAATGTTTGATATGAAAACATTATATTCCTCCAAATTATGCCTATTATTTAGCTAGAGCTTCATACATCTCAAATAACCTAGCCACGGTCTCACTTTCGGTCAACCATGTTTTCTTGCCGTCAACTTCTTTAGTCATTCCGTAAGCTTGCATGACAGCTTTATCGTTTGCTTGGTGAGCTTTACGGAGTTCTGGTGGCATGGTTAACTCATCATACAAATCAGCAAGACTAGAATCTGGGTACAAGGCACGAGCGTCTAGAATGGCTTGTGCTGTTTGAGAAATTCTCTCCTCCCGCTCTTTGGTCACTTCTGGCCAAGGAAAGTTGTTGTAAACAATCTTGGCAGAATAACGGTAATCAGACTTGAGACGTCCTGCAACAGTTCGCATCCACGCCATGTGAACGTTGGAAGTGAGAATGCCGAAGTGATAAAGAGAGGCGTTGGGGATGATTTGGACAGCATCACTAGCAATAACATCAGGACTAGTAAAGCCAAGCGGGATATACCGTCGATTTTCTGATGATACCCTAGGAATAATCATGTAATTTCCAATAGGTTGTCGAATTTCTCCAAAAAGATATGGTACTTCTGCTAACTTTTTAGTAGAAGCTCGGTTAGACGCTTCTCTATTTTTACGTACTTGATCAACTGCTTCATAAATAGGTTTTATTTTTCTCCATTCAGCAGGGTTTACATCATATAGCCATAACGTCCATCGGTCTTTATTATTGATAAATTCACTTGCCCCAACAAGTTTTTTGAAGAACTGTTCTGCTTGAGGATAAGATTTGCAAATCTCTTTTTTTCTTCAGTTGAGAAATTACTTAAAGCACCCCCATCATTTGGCATAGAACCAAAAATCATCTGAGGTACACTACAAATTGGCTTAGTTCGATTTTCGATAAAAATATCACTAGCTTCAGCTAGATAACCATTAATATGACTAACCTTCTTGACTTTCTCTGTAGTTTCAAAAATCTTTTTATTTGCTATGTCTTTACCAAATCCAATGATGACACAATGAACTGCTGCTTTATCTTTTGCCTCGCTGTTCCATTTGAAAGTTTTATAAGCAAAGTTTATTGATACCGAAAAATCTTGAATAAGAATTTTCCAAAGAAGACTTGCCTGTTCTCCTTGCGTAATAGAGTTAGTTGATACTAAAGCGGTCTGAATTTCTGTACCTTGCATAAGTTGAGCAGATTTGATATACCACCCAGAAACAAAATCAAGGTTTCCTGCCCCTTTATATCCGTCAAACACATTTAATAGGTCTACTTTCTGAGCTTTACTCATGACACGAGCACCCAAAAACGGCGGATTTCCAATAATGTAACTGAGCTTGTCCTTATCCACTACTTCTTCCCAATCAGTTGTGAGCGCATTCGCATTGACAATATTGGTATAGGATTTCAATGGGAGAAAGTCAATCTCGGCATAAACAATTTCTTTAGTCGCTTCTAGCATTTGGCTTTCTGCAATCCAAAGGGCTGTCTTAGCTACTGAAACGGCAAAGTCATTGATTTCAATCCCATAGAACTGATTAAGTTTTACTTTAACTAAGTCAAGCTCTTCAACATCAAGACGAACACTGTCGCCCATATAGAGTTTGATAGCTTCATTTTCCAAACGACGCAAAGAAATATAAGTCTCTGTCAAGAAATTACCAGACCCACAAGCAGGGTCAAAGAAGGTTAGGCTAGCTAGTTTAGTTTGGAACTGTTTCGCCTTCTGCTCAACCGTCGACTTTTGCTTAAAGCCTTTAATAGCATTGAGCTCATCCTTTAAGTCATCAAGAAAGAGCGGGTCAATGACTTTATGGATATTTTCTATAGAAGTATAGTGCATCCCACCAGAGTGACGTGTTTCTGGGTTCAAAGTGCTTTCAAAAACTGCCCCAAAGATAGTTGGACTAATATCTGACCAGTCAAACTGAGAACTGGCATGCCATAGGATAAGCTGACGAAGGTCTTCCGTGAAGTTAGGAATTTCAATATCTTTTTCAGAGAACATCCCACCATTGACATATGGGAAACTTGAAAGGCTTTCTTCAAGATAAGGGTCACGTTCAGAAAAAGGGGTATCAAGGACTTCAAATAATTGGATTAGAGCTGTTCTGAAAAACTGAGGTGGAAACTGAGCTAGGTAGTCATGAAATGCTAGCTTATGACCAAATAGCCCAGAATCTTCCGCATAAAAACAGAATACTAAGCGGACAATCAACTGGTTAATCGCATGAAGGCTCTCTGGATTTTCAGAGTCTTTGTACTGTTTGAGAAGCCCCTCATAGATTTCCCCAACTATTTCACCTGCTTGCATGGAAATCTGCATTTCACGCTCAAGGTGTTCATTGGTTTTATCGATTAGAAACTCTAGACGGTAACTTTCTTCTGGAAGGTCTTCTAATTTAATAACTGTAGCTTCTGCATTTGGCTGCTCCATATCATAGATATAGAACTCATTGAAGTTACAAGTCACAATCCAGCGTGGACGCTTCGAATAAGGGAGATT
>NZ_DBPA01000014.1:0-10875 GCF_002300045.1 Streptococcus sp. UBA632
ATTGTGCTATAATAGGAATGATTGAAATGTAATAGGAGATGACAATGCCTAAGAAGATTCGTGTGCGTTACGCACCAAGTCCAACGGGACTTTTACACATCGGAAATGCGCGAACTGCGCTCTTTAATTACCTTTACGCTCGTCACCATGGTGGTGACTTTATTATCCGTATCGAAGATACTGACCGTAAACGCCATGTCGAAGACGGTGAACGTTCACAATTGGAAAACCTCAAATGGTTGGGAATGGATTGGGACGAAAGCCCAGAAACTCATGACAAATACCGCCAATCAGAACGTTTGGATATTTACCAAAAATACATCGACCAATTGTTGGCAGAAGGTAAAGCTTATAAATCATACGTTACAGAAGAAGAATTAGCTGCTGAACGTGAACGCCAAGAAGTTGCTGGTGAAACACCACGCTACATTAACGAATTTCTTGGTATGTCTGAGGATGAAAAAGCAGCCTACATTGCTGAACGTGAAGCAAAAGGCATCGTTCCAACGGTTCGCTTGGCTGTCAACGAATCAGGTATCTACAAATGGAATGATATCGTTAAAGGCGAGATTGAATTTGAAGGTGGCAACATCGGTGGTGACTGGGTTATCCAGAAAAAAGATGGTTATCCAACTTACAACTTTGCCGTTGTCATTGACGACCACTTAATGGAGATTTCACACGTTATCCGTGGAGATGACCACATTGCCAATACACCAAAACAATTGATGGTTTATGAAGCCCTTGGTTGGGAAGCACCTGAGTTTGGTCACATGACTTTGATTATCAACTCTGAAACAGGTAAAAAACTATCAAAACGTGACACCAACACGCTTCAATTTATCGAAGATTACCGCAAAAAAGGCTATATGCCAGAAGCTGTCTTTAACTTTATTGCTCTTCTTGGTTGGAACCCAGGTGGTGAGGATGAAATCTTCTCACGTGAAGAATTGATTAAACTCTTTGACGAACATCGTTTGAGCAAATCTCCAGCTGCCTTTGACCAAAAGAAAATGGATTGGATGAGCAACGAATACATCAAGAATGCTGATTTTGATACCATTTTTGCGATGGCAAAACCATTCTTGGAAAAAGCTGGTCGTTTGACAGACAAGGCTGAAAAATTAGTGGAACTTTACAAACCACAAATGAAATCTGTGGACGAAATCGTTCCATTGACAGACTTGTTCTTTGAAGATTTCCCAGAATTAACTGATGCTGAAAAAGAATTCATGGCTGGTGAAACTGTACCAACCGTTCTTGAAGCCTTCAAAGCAAAATTAGAAGCGATGAGTGATGAAGATTTCAAATCTGAAAACATCTTCCCACAAATCAAAGCTGTTCAAAAAGAAACAGGCATCAAAGGTAAAAACCTCTTCATGCCAATCCGTATCGCCGTTTCAGGTGAAATGCACGGTCCAGAACTTCCAGATACCATCTACCTTCTTGGTCGTGAAAAATCAATCGAACACATCGATAACATGCTTAAAAGCCTGTCATAATGAGTGACGAGGCAAAATGGGAAGGAGATTGGGGATGGGGCAATATCAGGAGTTATTGGCAGAATACCTTTTGAATAACCCTGATGAGCAGTCTGCTTGTGACAATCTTTTAAGTCAGGTAGCTACTGAAACAGATAGTGAATTGACGAATAGAAAGAACTTTAGAGGGCATTTTACAGCTTCTATATTTGTCGTATCAGAGCAAGATAACAGGGTTTTGATGCTTCACCATAATATTCTAAAGAGATACCTGCAACCAGGAGGTCACATTGAACCTTCTGACCAAAATCCTCTAATGGCTGCCAAAAGAGAGTTGGTTGAAGAAACTCAGATTGATGCGGAAAACTTAGTCTATAAATGTGTAAATCCGCTCAATCCGCTTGTTCCATTCCACATCTCTATTCATAAAATTCCAGAAAATACATTAAAAAATGAAAAAAGTCATTACCACTATGATTGCCAATACCTATTTTTATCGAGCAAGGATACTCAGGTTATCATAGATGAGAAAGAGTCTAGTTCATTTGAGTGGATTGAATGGGATGCTTTTAAACAGATGACAGGCTATCAGAAAATAGCCCAAAAAATTGAGGATTTAAGATTGCAGAGTCATTAAATGACCTAACCTATCACAATTTGTGGTAGGTTATTTTTTTATGCCAGAATACTTGCTCTGTATTTCTTGTATAAAAGAAGATGATTTTTGTATATATACCGTATAACACTTATAAAAGATAAAAAACGGGATATTTTTTGAAAAAATATTCAAATTTCTATTGACAATATGATTTTACCTGTGTATAATTATGCACATAAAATTAATAAAGACGAAAACTATAAGAAAAGAGAGAAGTTCTATGGAAAAAGAAAAAGTGATTTTAGCCTACTCAGGCGGTTTGGATACATCAGTTGCGATTACTTGGCTTAAAAAAGATTATGATGTGATTGCGGTTTGTATGGATGTTGGTGAGGGCAAAGACCTTGACTTTATTCATGATAAGGCACTTAAGGTCGGAGCGATTGAGTCTTATGTCCTTGATGTTAAGGATGAGTTTGCTGAGGAGTATGTTCTACCAGCCTTGCAAGCTCATGCTTACTACGAGCAAAAATACCCTTTGGTATCAGCCCTTAGCCGTCCAGTTATTTCTAAAAAATTGGTGGAAATCGCCCACGAAACGGGTGCAACAACTATTGCCCACGGTTGTACAGGTAAGGGAAATGACCAAGTGCGTTTTGAAGTGGCCATTGCTGCGCTGGACCCAAGTCTAAAAGTGATTGCGCCAGTGCGTGAGTGGAAATGGTCACGTGAGGAAGAAATTGAGTACGCTAAAGCAAACGGCGTTCCAGTTCCAGCTGACCTTGACAATCCTTATTCTGTTGACCAAAACCTTTGGGGTCGTGCCAATGAATGCGGTGTTCTTGAAAATCCTTGGAATCAAGCTCCAGAAGACGCCTTTGGCATTACAACGTCACCAGAAGAAGCACCTGACACACCAGAATTTGTGGATATTGAATTTAAAGCAGGAAAACCCGTTGCCCTAAACGGCGAAGCCATGAAATTGACAGACCTTATCCAAGCATTGAACACGATTGCTGGAAAACACGGTGTTGGACGTATTGACCACGTGGAAAACCGTTTGGTTGGTATCAAATCGCGTGAAATCTACGAATGTCCTGGAGCTATCACACTTTTGACTGCCCACAAAGAAATCGAAGATTTGACCTTGGTGCGTGAAGTATCACATTTCAAACCCATTCTTGAAAATGAATTGTCAAATTTGATTTACAATGCCCTTTGGTTTAGCCCAGCAACCCAAGCCATTATTGCCTACATCAAAGAAACGCAAAAAGTGGTAAATGGTATTGCGAAAGTGAAATTATACAAAGGCCACGCCCAAGTGGTGGCACGTCAATCACCAAATTCACTTTACGATGAAAACTTGGCAACTTATACATCAGCCGATAGCTTTGACCAAGACGCAGCCGTAGGTTTCATCAAACTTTGGGGACTACCCACCCAAGTCAATTCACAAGTCAACAACCAATAAGACAAGAAAATTGGTGGGATACTGTTTAGGCTTAGGAGACAACAAGCTTATCCATCAAGCTTCAGATAAAAAGGGACAGGGAGCCCTATCTGAACCTCTTTTCTTATAACTTTCATTCGCAAGTGCCAACAGAGAGTGGCATCGAACTTAAATAAGGCCATCCAGCGAGATGCCTTTAAGCCCAGCACCCCGTGAGGTGAAATAGCTAGAGCAATCTAGCTTTTTTAATAACAATACCAACACGAAATCGTGATTGCTTTTAGGAAAAGGAAACGATTATGAATAAGAATGACAATCATAAATTATGGGGCGGGCGTTTTGAGGCTGGTCTTGAAAAATGGGTTGAGGAATTTGGAGCATCCATTTCTTTTGACCAAAAAATGGCAGAATTTGATTTGAAAGGGTCAATTGCCCATGTGACTATGCTGGGTGAAACAGGTATTATCACTAAAGACGAGGCTGATCAAATCAAGGCAGGTTTGGAAGAACTTTTAGCAGAATACAAGGCAGGCCAGATAACTTTTGACGTGTCAAATGAGGATATCCACATGAATATGGAAAGCCTTTTGACTGCTAAAATTGGTCCTGTGGCGGGTAAATTGCACACGGCACGTTCGCGTAATGACCAAGTGGCAACGGATATGCACCTGTATTTGAAGGCAAAATTGGATGAGGTGATTGGTAAGTTGGCTCATTTGCGGGAAACCTTGGTGGATTTGGCACAAGAGCACGTTTACACCATCATGCCAGGTTATACCCACCTGCAACACGCTCAGCCTATTTCATTTGGGCATCACTTGATGGCTTATTATAATATGTTCACGCGTGACAGCGAACGTTTTGTGTTTAACGTGAAACATACAGACCTCTCTCCTCTTGGTGCGGCAGCCTTGGCGGGAACGACTTTCCCTATTGACCGTAACATGACAGCGGATTTGATGGGATTTGCCAAACCTTATAGCAATTCCTTGGACGCTGTATCTGACCGTGATTTTATCTTGGAATTTTTGGCCAATAGTTCGATGTTGATGATGCACATGAGCCGTATGTGTGAAGAAATCATCAACTGGTGCTCAAATGAATTTCAGTTTATCATCCTATCAGATACGTTTTCAACAGGGTCATCTATTATGCCGCAAAAGAAAAACCCTGATATGGCCGAGTTGATTCGTGGAAAATCAGGGCGTGTTTATGGCAATTTGATTGGGTTATTGACCGTGATGAAATCTTTGCCGCTGGCTTACAATAAAGACTTGCAAGAGGACAAGGAGGGTATGTTTGATACGGTGGAAACCATTACGGTGGCCATTGATATTTTGGCAGGAATGCTCAAAACCATGACGGTTAATAAAGAGCACATGGCTGAGTCAACAGAGAAAGATTTTTCAAATGCAACAGAGTTAGCCGATTATCTAGCTAGCAAGGGTCTACCGTTCCGTCAAGCCCACGAAATCGTCGGCAAGTTAGTCTTGGAATGCACCAAGGCAGGTTGTTATTTGCAAGATGTGCCGCTGGAGCGTTACCAAACTATTTCTGACTTGATTGAGGCGGATATTTACGATACGTTGGCTTCTCACACGGCTGTCAAACGCCGTCATTCGCTTGGTGGTACAGGCTTTGACCAAGTACAGTGGCAAATTGACCAAGCCAAACAATGCTTAGCTCAGCAGAAAGATTAGGTGAAATAAACGTCTAACAGAAGATATTGAGCCCACAACCATTAGAGGTTGGGGCTTTTTGAATTTTTATGGTATAATAGACATAATTTAGAATGGAGTCGTACGTTGAAGAAAACCTATCGTGTTAAAAGTGACAAAGATTTTCAGACTATTTTCAGTCAAGGCACTAGTGTTGCCAACCGAAAATTTGTCGTTTATTATTTCAAAAAAAATCAAAGCCACTATCGGGCAGGGCTTTCTGTAAGCAAAAAACTTGGAAATGCTGTGACACGAAACAGTATCAAGCGAAAAATTCGACACGTCCTTTTGGAATTCTCACCTCATTTGCAGCCTTACGACTTTGTGATTATTGCGCGTAAAGGTGTCGAGGAGCTAGACTACCATGAAGTGAAAAAGAATTTACTCCATGTTTTAAAAATTGCTAATCTATATCAGGAAGGTCTAACTAGTGAAAAGAAACTTTAAATTATTAGGACTTAGCGGTCTTAGTTTATTACTTCTAACGGCTTGTGGTACTGGAGAAGTGACAGCCTCATCAACAAATGGATGGGACCAGATTGTTTATTTCTTTGCCAAAGCCATTCAGTGGCTATCCATTAACGGTCGTATCGGTGTTGGGATTGTGCTCTTCACCATTGTTATCCGAACCCTCATGATGCCGCTTTACAATATTCAAATCAAATCTGGTCAAAAAATGCAAGACTTGCAACCAGAGTTGAGAGAATTGCAAAAGCGTTACCCAGGTCGTGACACAGATAGCCGTATGAAATTGGCTGAGGAAAGCCAAGCTCTTTACAGAAAATACGGTGTCAATCCTTATGCGACCATGATTCCTTTGTTGGTACAATTGCCGATTTTGATGGCCTTGTATCAAGCTTTGACTCGCGTTTCTTTCTTGAAGACAGGGACTTTCTTGTGGATTGAATTGTCACAACCAGACCCTTACTTCATCTTGCCGTTGGCAGCTGCTTTGTTTACTTTCTTGTCATCTTGGTTGACCAATAAGGCTGCGCGTGAGCAAAACATGGCCATGACTGTGATGACTTATGTCATGCCTGTCTTGATTTTCTTTATGAGTTTCCGATTGGCTTCAGGGGTTGTGCTTTACTGGTCTGTATCCTATGCTTTCCAAGTTTTCCAAATCCTTTTGTTAAATAACCCATTTAAAATTATTGCAAAACGTTTGGAAGAAGAGCAAGCAGAAAGAGAACGTGCTGCTAGAATTCGCCGAGCTAAAAAGAAAGCTCAAAGAAGAAAAAGGTAGGAGAGGAAAGTATGGTATTATTCACAGGTCGAACTGTTGAAGAAGCAATCGAAAAAGGGCTAAACGAGATGCAACTAACCCGCTTGAAAGCTCATATTAAAGTCGTTTCTCGTGAAAAACATGGTTTTTTAGGATTTGGTAAAAAACCAGCTCAAGTTGATATTGAAGGCATTAATGAAGTAACGGCTCATAGGGCAGACCAAAAGGCTGTCAGAGGCGTTCCTGATACCATCAATCAACAAAATACCCCCGTTTCTTCTCAACTTGAGGACACACTGGAATTGCGCAAAATTTCAGGAATCATCAAGCAAATGGAAGAACGTGGCGAAAAGATTGATGATGAAGTTAAGGAAAACATCGTCAAACACAAAAAATCGACCCAAAGAATTCTTGAAGAAGCTGGTCATACAGCGGTTTTAGAGGCCTTGGAAAAGGCTGATACTCCAGAAAATACAGCTGACACCCAAGAAGTTTCAGCAAGCCCCGAAATTACTGTTTCTGAACCAACTCCAGAAACACCAAAAGAAGAGCCTGTTTCATCGACTGACAACCGTGCTGAATTGAGCAATGATATCGAAAAAGCGGCTGAAGAAGTAGCTGCCTATGTCGAAAAAATCATTTATGAAATGGATATCGAAGCAACGCTTGAAACCAGCCACAACCGCCGCCAAATCAATTTGCAAATTGAAACACCAGAGGCAGGACGTGTAATTGGCTATCACGGTAAAGTCTTGAAATCATTGCAATTGTTGTCACAAAACTTCTTGCATGACCGTTATTCAAAGAATTTTTCAGTGATTTTAAATGTGCATGATTACATGGAACACCGCACGGAAACCTTGATTGAATTTACCCGAAAAGCAGCTAATCGCGTGCTTGAAACAGGTAAAGATTATGTCATGGATCCCATGAGCAATAGTGAGCGAAAAATCGTCCACAAAACTATCACCAGCATTGAAGGCGTGGATAGTTATTCAGAAGGTAATGACCCAGATCGCTACGTGGTTGTGACAGCTGTTTAATAAATTTACAGAGCCGTTAAGGCTCTTTTTTTTGTCGGTTAGTTGCTATTTTTCACCGCTTACCGTAAGATGGCTATTTTGTTGGGACTTTTTTGCTATAATAGCTGTAAAAGGGGGGAAGGTTATGTTGATTAGAACGAAGAAGCTTACGAAAACATTTGGCGACCAATTGGTGATTGATCATTTGGATTTGGAAGTTGAAGAGGGAATGTTAATAGCCTATATTGGCACAAATGGTGCTGGTAAATCTACGACAATGCGGATGTTGACGGGTCTTTTGGCACCGACCTCTGGTGAAATTGAATTAGCGCCAGATTTAAAAATCGGAATGGTCTTTCAAGAGAGTGTCTTGGATGCGGAATTAACTGTTTTGGATAATTTGAGAAGTCGTTTGGCGCTTTACCGTAACCGTGATAAGGATTGGATGGATAAACTGAT
This sequence comes from Streptococcus sp. UBA632, assembly GCF_002300045.1. Taxonomy (NCBI): domain Bacteria; kingdom Bacillati; phylum Bacillota; class Bacilli; order Lactobacillales; family Streptococcaceae; genus Streptococcus; species Streptococcus sp. UBA632. Next base: position 7,954 of record NZ_DBPA01000014.1, read on the forward strand.
TCGTTTGACGAGGATCGATGCTTTTCTTAATCAGACATATGGTACTTTGTCAGGTGGGCAACGTCGTCGCGTTGATATTGTTCGTGCACTTTTAAATAAGCCTAATTTGCTTTTCTTGGATGAGCCGACAACCGGGCTTGATATACAGACACGAGAAGCTATTTGGCAATTATTACGCCAGTTGCAAGCGGAAGAAAAATTAACAATCTTTTTGACAACGCATTACCTTGAAGAAGCTGAAAATGCGGATATGGCTTATATCATTGACCATGGCAAGGTTTTGGCAAAAGGGTCAGCCAAGGAATTGAAAGAAACTTATACACAGCCCCATTTATTAATCAAAACACAACAAGTGAAAGCTTTTCAGGATACCGATTATTATCTACAAGCGGATGATTGTTTGAAAATTGAGGTTAACAGTGTATCAGAAGCTCTAACGATTTTGTCGGACAAGCGAGCCGTGATTGAGGATTTTGATTACAAAAAGGCTAATATTAACGATGTCTTTTTAAGCATTACGGGAAGGGAGATGGCGTAAATGGTTGCAATGACAAAACGAAATTTGAAACTTTATTTTTCCAATAAAATGAGTGTTTTTTTCTCGATGTTGGGAGCTTTGATTGCTTTTGGTTTATACATTATTTTCTTGCAAAAAAATATGCAGGATTCTTGGTCTGGAACCCCACATTTGGAAGAAGTTTTAGATAATTGGGTGATTGGTGGTACCTTGGCGATAACGAGCATTACGACAACTTGGACAGGAATTGTTCGCTTAGTTCATGACCGAGAAAATCACAAGCTAGAAGATTTTTTATTGACTGATATGTCACGTTTTAAAGTCTATCTGGGTTATTTAATGTCAGCGAGTATCATTGGTTTTACCATGCAAGCATTTATGTTTATCGTGATGAAACTCTATTTTCATTGGCAAGATAAGATTAGCCTTTCTGCCTCACATTTACCACAAATACTTGGTATAATGGTTTTAGGGTCATTACTCGGAGCAAGTCTTGCTTTGTTGATTTTACAATTTGTCAAATCGATAGAATCTAGTGAGGCTTTATCAACTATTGTTGGGACAGTTTCAGGGTTTCTCGTGGGCGTTTATATGCCACTTGGAGTACTACCGAATATTGCACAAATTGTGGTTAAAATAACGCCAGCAGCCTACGTCGCTGCGGCTTATCGTCAGGTATTGATTAACCAAGACTATCTTGGAAAATCAGAAAAAGCGTACTTAGGCATTGGGTTAAAATTAAAAGAATTAACGACGGTCAATCAAGAATTGCTAATCATCAGTGGTGTGCTGGTTATTAACCTTAGCGTTCTAGCAATGATGTTAATCGTCAAAGAAAAACGTCCAGTGATTAGTGGATAAGTAGAAAATGAGGGGGAGAGTTGTGCACTATCAATTCGAGGAAAATAAGCAGTTACCAAAAGATGTTATTGAAGTCTTAGTTAAAAGCTGTCAGTTTGACAATTCCGTACAAAAAGTTCTGGATTATCTTGCCCAATTTGAGCAAACAGATCCGGCAGTTTTGCCGATAAAAACGGTAGATTGTATTGAAATGTTGCATGTGGCAGATTTGATTCTCGTTGATGTTGATGGCTCTACCCTTATTTTGGAAACGACGCAGGGACGATTGCTGACTAACGACCGATTGTATAAATTTCGCAATCGCTTAGCAAATCCAGATTTTGTACAGGTTTCTAAGCATGCTTTGATTAATATCAATCATTTGAAAGCACTTGAGAATAGCTTTTCAGGCAATATGTTAGCGATATTGACAGGAAAAATCAAAGCAGATGTTAGTCGGCGTTATTTGTCAGAGTTGGAAAACTTGGGATTGTGAGGTGACATTGATGAAATGTTTAACGACTGGGGTATTGATGGAAATACTAAAGTCATTACTGATGAGGAAGGTGGTTTATTTTATTCTTTAACTGATAACTATGCTATCCTAAAGACATATGCTACTGACAGTGGTGAATAAATATTCAGTCAACACTTCTCATTGAGGTGAGTTATTTAATTTCAGACCTCTTCAAACGCCTTGAAAAGCTGCATTGGGGATTTGATTTGTTAAAAAAGAGCGGTAAGTGTCTAGAGTTTTGAGAATTAATAAAATAAATCTATAAGTCAAGAGAGCAATGAAAATTGTTCTCTTTTTCTGTACTAAAAAGAAAGGATACAAACATGACTTCTAATGAACTACATTCGCGTGAAATACTCATTGAATTTTTGATGTTTGAGTTAAAAATTTCACGTAAAGAAAGTCAAAGTCAACTTGCTGAATTAGAAAAATTTGGTCTTATTGAAGTAAAACCAAATGGTCAGCTTTATTTTAAAATGGTATAGATTTATGGTTTTTAATGCAATAACTGTAGAACAGTATGAAACGTCTGAACGATATTTTAAACTTCCAAAACTTTTATTTGAAAGTCCTCGTTATGAAGATATGCGATTAGATTCAAAAGTATCTTACTCAATCTTAAAAGATAGACTAAGCCTTTCCCTAAGAAATAATTGGGTTGATGAAGAGGGACGAATTTATCTAGTTTATTCAAATACAAGTTTGATGAAAATTCTTAAAGTATCAAAGTCAACTTTGTTAAGGATAAAAAAACAATTAGCTGAATACGATTTAATTAAGGAAGTTCAACAGTCAACTAGTAGTAAAGGAAACCTTGCTAATCGTATTTATCTTGGAAACTTGATTGTTGATGATTTTGACGCTAACGATGATGAATTACCCGGGGTGTCAAATTTAGACCAGGGGGTGTCAAAATAATACGGGGGTGGTGTCAAATTCAGCCCCTAATGAGACTGAATATAACGAGACTAATTATAGTGATCATATTAGTTCTAGAAAGACTGAGAAAAATTCTAATGAATTTTCACAGTCAACTGAAACTAATCAG
>NZ_DBPA01000031.1:0-10302 GCF_002300045.1 Streptococcus sp. UBA632
TTTCGAATGGTTCCAAAACATATAATTATGAGACTAACGAATTTCGGAAGTTTTAGAGCTGTGTTGTTAATTGAACGAGCGTATAAAAGCGCTTGTTTTTTTGTTTAGGAAAAATATAAAAGCACAATTGAAAACGATACCATAAACTTGTTTTTTATGTTACAATTAGGGTGGTTTAGGAACGATAAATATTTACTGATTGTAAGAGAGGGGATAAATGGATATGAGAAAAGTCTTTTTATGTTTGTTGGCCTTGTCTTGTGTGGGCTTATCAGCTTGTCATAAGTTCCAATCGCCTCAAACAAATTCCAAAACAACCGTATCTACTACTAGCCAAACGCAAAAAGCATCATCTAGCTCGACTTTCACCTCAACGTCCATCTCAGAAAGTAGCACTCAAACAGAGTTAAGTAGTTCTTCAACACAGTCAATTACTACAGAAACTGAAAGTTTTGATAATCAGACCACACCAAGTAGTAGTCAAGATGAGGCTTCGGTGTCTCAGCCGACTGGAATACAGTTAGAAGAACTAGCTGTGGGCAATTACGCTTCTTTGGCTGGCACATGGACGACTGGAGATGGTTCGGATACCATCATTATCCAGCCTGATGGCTACAGTTACAATGCTAATTCTGGAGTTGGTTTTGTATCGCTTGTAGGTGGTTTACAATCTGTTAATGGCTATCCGTACATTTATTGTCAGTTTGAAGATGATAGTGTTATGAGAATCAATGTTCTTGTGTTGTTAGAAGCTGGGCGTGCAAGCGGCTCTTCAGATGCCAGCCGTGACCGTTTGTATTTTACCAGCAATCGTAGCAATGGCTATGAATTCGCGGATGATAGTTTGTGTTATTACAAGGTGGCAGACTAGAAGTGATTTAAAGGCTTAGATTTTTCAAACCCTACTTTTTATGGTAAAATAGAGAAGAATTTATTTAGATAGGTTGGATTGATTACATGGAAAAAACATTCTTTATGATTAAGCCAGATGGTGTCAGACGTGGATTAGTCGGTGAAGTGTTGCATCGCATTGAAAGACGAGGATTCAAGATTGAAAAACTTGAAATGCGTATGGCTACTCCAGAGTTGTTAGAAAAACACTATGAAGATTTGGTTGACCGACCATTTTTCCCACAAATTGTTGATTTTATGACAAGTGGACCACTTATCACAGGTGTCTTGTCAGGGAACCAAGTGATTGGCTCATGGCGCACTATGATGGGAGCAACAAATCCTAAAGAAGCTCTTCCAGGAACAATCCGAGGCGACTACGCACAAGCCCCAGATGAAGGTGGCGCAACCTTCAACGTCGTTCACGGTTCAGATTCACCGGAATCAGCCGAACGCGAAATTTCCCTCTGGTTTGGCGAATAATGAAAGCAAGCACTTGAAAGTGTTTGCTTTTTTGTTTGCAAAAAGGTACAATGAAAGGGGTTTCAAAAAAGTTAATAGAAGTCCTGGGTAAAGCGCTAAAAGTGGACAATGTTTAAAAAGTTTAAACAAACCAAATCTTTCTATCTACAAAATACGTATAGATGTTCTTGGCAATAGCTATTGTGTAAAAAAGAAGGAGATGAACTACGATTATATTTGAAAGGTAAACAAAAATAATTGGCAATTGGGGTTGCAATTTTTAAGTAGCTGTAAAACTTCATCAGTATCAAACAGCATCGTTGTTTGTGTTATGCACAAGCGGTAATTAACCAACTAGGTACGCTATTGATTTCAAGTATTGTGATACAGCGATGATGTTTATAAAAAATACAGAAAAACATTTATATCTTTTATCATTCACTGTCGAACGCATAGTATATAGCTAGAAAGCGTGGATATCATGAAAAAATGGCAGACAATCACAGCAATAGCTTTAACAATTTTTGCTCTCTCTATAGGAGGATTTGTGACTTACACTTATCTACGACCATCACATTACGGAGGTGGTATATTTACTGATGAAACTTCTCAATCTACAACTTCTACTAGTGATACTACTTCTAGTACTACTGAAACCTCTCAATCTATAATTTCTACTAGTGAAACAGGGGGTGACGATGGTTATCATGAAGAAGCAGTAACTGAAACTGAAACCAATACAGCATCCAGTAACATTATTTATCTAACTGATGTTGTCGGACTTGGCACTGATCCTTCTATTTTCAAAGATGGTGGCTACTATATTGTGTCACCAGGAGGAGTGAGATCAGGATCAGAAATTGTATATTCAGTTTATAGATTGGAACGCGAAGGAACTATGGCCGATGGTAAACCAATTGTGGCAACTAAAGACTATGTTAGAACAACTGATTCATACGATGTTGCAAGAGAATTTCTTTATTGGCTACGCTACTATGATCCTGACAATACACCGAATTCTAGCCTTGAAGAAAACTGGAATTACTTTGTTAGGGAAAGAGAAGGATGAGATTGACACTATATTAATAGTGTGATAAAAATGATGAGGGCTGAGTTTTTGTGTTCTCAAGATTTAAGTAGCCGTAAACCAAAACACTACAGTGTATGCTTTAGCAATTGATTTAAATAGCTGCAAACTTTTAATAAAACGCTTATTTAGCTAAGGTTTTAAAAAGCGCCTAGCTTAACTCTAAGTACAGCAAATCAATAAGATAGGTGGGACTGTCGGAGCTCCCACATTTATCGACCGGCTAATAAAGCGGTGTGTTGTTGACAGATTTTTAACCTCTATTTTCTTGTATGATATTTTAAAATACTCTATCGTCAAATATTTTTCCTTGTATAGCTAGTTTTCAGATATCTAACTCACCTAACTATAACCACGTTTACTTTCTTGAAAATAAATCAAAAACAGGTGTGATGCTATTTTCTATGCGGGTGTTTGTCGCATGATAGGCTTTGCTTTTTAGGTCTTAACAACTTTCTATGGCGACGTTTTTGGTAATTTGGTATAATAGGAGCAGTGACTAATATTATAGGATTTTAAAATGGATATTCAAGAATTAAAAAAACGTCAAGAGAAGATTCGTAATTTCTCTATTATTGCACATATTGACCATGGGAAGTCGACTTTGGCGGACCGTATTTTGGAAAAGACTGAAACGGTTTCGAGTCGTGAAATGCAGGCACAACTGCTAGATAGCATGGATTTGGAGCGTGAGCGTGGTATCACGATTAAGCTTAATGCGATTGAGTTGAACTATACAGCTAAAGATGGCGAAACTTATATTTTTCACTTGATTGACACGCCAGGACACGTTGACTTTTCTTATGAGGTATCGCGTTCACTTGCTGCGTGTGAGGGGGCTATTTTGGTTGTGGATGCTGCTCAAGGTATCGAGGCGCAAACCCTCGCCAATGTTTACTTAGCTCTTGATAATGATTTGGAAATTTTGCCGGTTATCAACAAAATTGATTTGCCAGCAGCGGACCCAGAGCGTGTGCGTCAAGAAATTGAAGATGTGATTGGATTAGATGCTTCAGAGGCCGTTTTGGCATCGGCTAAAGCGGGAATTGGGATTGAGGAAATCCTCGAGCAAATCGTGGAATACGTTCCAGCTCCATCAGGAGATGTGGAGGCACCACTACAAGCTTTAATTTTTGACTCGGTTTATGACGCTTACCGTGGTGTTATTTTGCAGGTGCGTATTGTCAACGGTATGGTTAAACCTGGTGACAAAATTCAATTGATGTCAAACGGAAAAACCTTTGACGTTACTGAAGTTGGTATTTTCACTCCAAAAGCTATTGGACGTGATTTCCTAGCAACAGGTGACGTTGGTTATATCGCGGCTTCTATCAAGACCGTTGCAGACACGCGCGTTGGGGATACTATTACCTTAGCTGATAATCCAGCAGATAACCCGCTTCATGGCTATAAACAAATGAACCCAATGGTGTTTGCAGGGCTTTATCCGATTGAGTCAAACAAGTACAATGACTTGCGTGAAGCCCTTGAAAAACTGCAATTAAATGATGCCAGTCTTCAATTTGAACCTGAAACCTCACAAGCTCTGGGTTTTGGTTTCCGTTGTGGTTTCCTTGGTTTGTTGCACATGGATGTTATTCAAGAACGTTTGGAACGTGAGTTTAACATTGATTTGATTATGACAGCGCCGTCCGTTGTTTATCATGTCAATACGACAGACGGGGATATGCTTGAAGTGTCAAATCCATCAGAATTCCCAGAACCAACCAAAGTAGCCAGCATCGAGGAGCCTTATGTAAAAGCTCAAATCATGGTGCCACAAGAATTCGTTGGAGCTGTTATGGAATTGGCTCAGCGCAAACGTGGTGATTTTGTGACCATGGACTACATTGATGATAATCGGGTTAATGTCATTTATCATATTCCACTTGCCGAAATTGTTTTTGATTTCTTTGATAAATTGAAATCATCAACACGTGGCTATGCGAGCTTCGATTACGAAATTTCAGATTACCGTAAATCAAAACTGGTGAAAATGGATATCTTGCTTAATGGTGATAAGGTCGATGCCCTTAGCTTTATCGTGCACAACGAATTTGCCTATGAGCGTGGTAAATTGATTGTCGAAAAATTGAAGAAAATCATTCCACGTCAACAATTTGAAGTGCCAATTCAAGCGGCTATCGGTCATAAAATCGTGGCCCGTTCGGATATCAAAGCTCTTCGTAAAAACGTGTTGGCAAAATGTTACGGTGGTGACGTTTCGCGTAAACGGAAATTACTTGAAAAACAAAAAGCTGGTAAGAAACGCATGAAGGCGATTGGTTCTGTGGAAGTTCCACAAGAAGCTTTCTTGTCTGTCTTGTCAATGGACGATGACAACAGTAAAAACTAATCTTATCAGAACACCTCGTATTTAGTTGCGCTCGGATGTGTTTCTGAGCGCTTTTTAGGTACAGAAACTTAGTCAATCATTCAAATTTTTATCTATTTTTGGTAAAATAAATCTAAATGTATCTTGGGAGAACGGCATGAAATTATTAATCAATGTATCGCAATTAAAGGGAACGGTGAGAGTTCCAGGAGATAAATCAATCAGTCATCGCTCGATTATGTTTGGTAGCCTTGCCAAAGGTCAAACGACGATTCATGATATTTTACGTGGGGAAGATGTTCTATCAACTATGCAAGCTTTTCGTGATTTAGGTGTTGACATTCAAGATGACGGTGACCGTGTGACCATTACAGGTGTAGGTTTTGACGGGCTAAAGGCACCTCAAAAATCTTTGGATATGGGCAATTCTGGAACGTCTATTCGCTTGATTTCTGGAGTTTTAGCAGGGCAAGACTTTAGCATTGAGATGTTTGGGGACGACAGTTTGTCAAAACGTCCAATGGACCGTGTGACTATTCCCCTTCGTCAAATGGGGGTTGAGGTTTCAGGACAGACAGAACGTGATTTGCCACCATTGACTATGCATGGTAATAAAAAATTGAAACCAATTCACTATCAATTGCCTGTGGCATCTGCTCAGGTCAAATCAGCCCTTATTTTCGCAGCTTTGCAGGCTGACGGTGAATCCGTTATCATCGAAAAAGAACACACGCGCAACCACACAGAAGACATGATTGTTCAATTCGGTGGCTCAATTGATGTCAATGGTAAGGAAATCCGTATCACTGGCGGGCAAGAATTGCTTGGACAAGAAGTGGTGGTGCCAGGTGATATTTCCTCAGCAGCCTTTTGGTTGGTTGCAGGGCTCATTGTTCCAAATGCGAAAATAAGGCTTGAAAACGTTGGTATCAATGAAACACGCACGGGCATTCTTGATGTGATTGAAGCCATGGGCGGTCAACTAAGCCTGTCAGATGTGGACGATATTGCCAAATCAGCGACAATCACGGTAGAAACTTCCGACCTTCACGGGACAGAAATCGGTGGCGAAATCATTCCACGTTTGATTGATGAGTTGCCAATTATTGCCCTTTTGGCGACCCAAGCCGAGGGAAGAACTGTGATTCGCGATGCGGAAGAATTGAAAGTGAAAGAAACTGACCGTATTCAAGTGGTTGCGGATGCCTTGAATGCTATGGGCGCCAATATTACGCCAACAGATGACGGTATGATTATCGAAGGCAAAACGCCGCTTCATGGTGCAAGCATCAATACTTTTGGGGACCACCGCATCGGCATGATGACGGCAATTGCGGCTCTTTTGGTAGCAGATGGTGAGGTCGAACTGGACCGTTCAGAAGCCATCAACACTAGCTACCCAAGCTTCTTCAAAGATTTGGAGTTACTGACACATGGCTAGAATTATTATCGGTTTTATGGGCTCAGGCAAAACAACCATTTCTTCTTTGTTAGATGAGGATTACGTTGATATGGATGCAGTGATTGTAGAGCGCATCGGAATGCCTATTGCAGATTTTTTTGAAAAAGAAGGCGAAGCCCGTTTTCGTGAGATTGAATCACAAGTTTTGGCAGAATTGATAGCGTCTGACCGAGTGATTGCAACAGGTGGTGGCATTGTAACCAGTGCGGCTAACCGAGCACTTTTGGCAAAAAATCCTGAAACCATTTACTTGAAAGCAGATTTTGACACGCTCTATAATCGTATCCAAAAAGACACTAAAAATGTGCGTCCGCTATTTGTCAATAATAGCAAAGAAGACTTCAAGGCGATTTTTGATGGGCGCCAAGACTTGTACGAATCAGTTGCCAACCGTATTATTGAAGTAGCTGGTAAAACGCCCAAAGACATTATTGAGGAAATCGGATGAAAGTTGGTTACCTAGGACCAAGCGGTTCGTTTACACACAATGTTGCGGTCAAAGCCTTTCCAAAAGCTGACCGTATCCCTTTTGCAAATATCACCGAAGTCATTAAATCTTATGAGGAAGGCTTGGTGGATTATGCCATTATCCCCGTTGAAAATTCGATTGAAGGCTCGGTGCATGAAACCCTAGATTACTTGTTTCATCAAACGGATATTAGTGCCATTGCAGAAGTGATTCAACCCATTAAGCAACAATTATTAGCAACGGCACAGGATAAGCCTGTCGGGAAAATCTTCTCACATCCGCAAGCCATTGCCCAAGGGAAAAAATACATCAAAAGCCATTACCCCCATGCACAAATTGAAGTGACTGCTAGCACGGCTTACGCTGCGCGTTTTATCGCAGAACACCCAGACAAACCTTACGCAGCTATTGCTCCCGTGGCAGCAGCTAAAGAATATGATTTGGAAATCATCGGCAAGGACATTCAGGAAATAGATGAAAATTACACGCGTTTTTGGGTGCTAGGGCATGAACCTTATGTCTTTGATCTGATCAAAGACACGCAAAAAATATCCTTGGCATTAACTCTTCCTGACAATCTCCCTGGAGCTCTCTACAAAGCCTTGTCTGTTTTTGCTTGGCGGGGCCTTGATTTGACTAAAATTGAAAGCCGTCCTTTGAAAACGGCATTGGGGGAGTATTTTTTCATCGTTGATGTGGATAATAGCAATCATGATTTGGTGACTTTTGCCTTAGAAGAATTGCGTGTTTTAGGTATTACTTACAATGTTATGGGGATGTATGACGTCTATTGTTTATGATTAGAAAGTGAAGGACTGGTATGATAAAATGGTAGAAAATCGTTTAAGTCGCCACGAGGAATTGCGGTATCAATACCTGTTACGAAATCTTGAATATTTAAGCGAGCGTGAGAAGCAGGAGTTTGATTACCTTTATCAAAAAAAATTAGCGAGCATCTCTAGTCCCTCCCATTATACCCAACCAGCTGCGCCTCATGACCCACGTCCTATTTATCAGGAGGTTAATGATCAAGCTTATGATGGCTACGATGACTATGCGAATTGGGAAGATGAGAAGCAATGGACCGCACCAGGACTTCCCAAATATCCAGACGAAGCCCCTCCCAAGCGTTCTAAAAAAGCCAAACGTGCCTGCCGTTTTGCAGATGTGTCTGGAGAAAGACCAAAAAAGAAGAAACGGCACTTCTTTAAACGCTTGATGAAATGGCTAGCTTTGCTTGTGGTGGCAACCATGGCTGGCATGATTTATATGTTTTTCAAGGGAGTGCGTGATGTATCAGAGGGCAATACCAATTACACCCCTGGCGTGACGGAAACGTTTCACGGTGAAAATAGTCCTGACGGCACCAATATTTTGATCTTGGGAAGTGACCAGCGGGTGACCCAAGGCTCGTCTGATGCCAGAACCGATACCATTATGGTGATGAATATCGGAAATAGCGATGACAAAATTAAATTAGTGAGCTTCATGCGTGATATCTTGGTTAATATTCCAGGTGTTAGCTACAATGATTACACTAATGACCAAAAGCTAAATGTCGCCTTTAATATTGGTGAGCAAGATCACAATCAAGGAGCTGAGCTTATGCGCCAAACCTTGAAGGATAATTTTGGCATCAACATCAAATATTACGTGATGCTTGATTTTGAAACGTTCGCAGAAGCCATCAACACGCTATTCCCAAATGGGGTTGAAATAGATGCCAAATTTGGTACTGTAGATGGTCAAGAAGTAACTTCCGTCGAAGTTCCTGATGACCTCAATATGCAGCCTGACGGTAGCGTTCCTAGCCAAACCATTAACGTTGGTAAACAACGCATGGATGGTCGTACCTTGCTCAATTACGCACGTTTTCGTAAGGACGATAATGGGGACTATGGCCGTACCCAACGTCAACAACAAGTGATTACCGCCATTATCAATCAAGTCAAGGACCCCGACAAACTTTTTACAGGGTCTGCGGCTATCGGTAAAATCTATGCCCTTACCTCAACCAATATCTCTTATCCATTTTTCCTCAAGGAAGGCTTGTCTGTCATCACCAGCGGTCAAAAAGGCATTGAGCAAGTCACCATTCCAGCAGAAGGGGATTGGACAGACGAGTATGATATGTATGGAGGTCTAGGCATTGCCATTGATTTTGATAAATATCAACGAGAACTAAAAGAATTGGGATTGCGTGAATAGCGTTATGTTATAATAGAGGGACAGTGATGTTTCTCTATTTTTTGAGGAAGTAGAAAGGATATTATGTTAGAAAAAAATAGCATTGTAGAGGTTGAGATCACAGATTTATCGCACGAAGGAGCAGGGGTGGCCAAGTTTGATGGCTTCGTCTTTTTCGTTGAAAATGCCCTTCCTGGTGAAACCATCAAGATGCGTGTCTTGAAAGTTAAGAAAAATATTGGATTTGGTAAGGTTGAAGAATACCTAACCCTCTCGCCTTACCGTAATCAAGATGTCAATGTGGATTATTTGCGAACAGGAATTGCAGATTTTGGACATTTGGCTTACTCAGAGCAACTCAAATTCAAACGCAAACAAGTCGTGGATAATCTGTATAAAACAGCTGGTATTTCAGATGTTGAAGTCGCAGAAACTATGGGAATGGCGCATCCTTATGCTTATCGCAATAAGGCCCAAGTGCCTGTTCGTCGTGTCAACGGTCAGCTAGAAACTGGCTTTTTCCGCAAACATTCTCATGATCTGATGCCTATTACTGATTTTTACATTCAAAACAAAGAAATCGATCGCTTGATTTTATTTACCCGTGATTTGCTGCGTCAATTTGATATTAAACCGTATGATGAAAAAGCTCAAACTGGCTTGATTCGCAATCTCGTGGTTCGTCGTGGTCATTACTCAGGTGAAATGATGCTGGTTTTTGTTACAACACGCCCGAAAATATTCCGTATTGAGCAAATCATCGCTAAAATCGTAGCAGCCTTTCCAGCGGTGAAATCCATTATTCAAAATATTAATGACAAAAACACCAATGCTATTTTCGGTCAGGAATTTAGAACGCTTTACGGAAAAGACACAATTGTAGATACTATGCTGGGTAATCAGTACGAAATTTCAGCACGTTCTTTCTATCAAGTTAATACTGAAATGGCAGAGAAACTTTACCAGACCGCTATTGATTTTTCAGATTTAACACCAGAAGACATTGTCATTGATGCCTATTCAGGTATTGGAACCATTGGGCTTTCATTTGCCAAAAAAGTCAAAGCTGTCTATGGGGTCGAAGTGATTGAAGAAGCTGTCGCCGATGCCAAACGCAATGCTGCCCTAAATAGCATCACCAATACCCATTATGTGGCGGACTCAGCCGAGCACGCTATGGAAACTTGGATCAAAGAAGGTATTAAACCAAGCGTAATTTTGGTGGATCCACCACGCAAAGGCTTAATTGAAAACTTCATCAAAGCAAGCGTCGCCATGCAACCAGACAAAATCACCTACATTTCATGTAACCCAGCTACCATGGCGCGTGACATCAAACACTACCAAGAGTTAGGCTACAAACTCCAAAAAGTTCAACCCGTCGATTTATTCCCAAATACCCATCACGT
>NZ_DBPA01000060.1:0-4086 GCF_002300045.1 Streptococcus sp. UBA632
AAGTATTATTTGGGTTTATAATTGAGATTTTTCAACTAGCACCACGGGTAATCTTTATAATAATATATTATTAAACTAGGATTGTGATTTTATGGAGACGTTACTCAAAGATATCAGCAAACGTATTAAGAAATATCGCTTGAAATGCGGATATACTCAGCAAGAACTTGCGGAAAAAAGTGACTTAAGTCTGCCTTTTATCAACCTAATTGAAAATAATCATAGGAAAATGACGCTTGAAACCCTTATTAAGATTTTAAATGCTCTAGATGTTTCTTTGAGTACTTTTTTCCTTCCCTATTCTCACGAAGAAGATAATACAGTTGATGCTGAATTAACTAGTATGATAATTAAAATTCAACAATCACAAAATAAAGAGAAATTTATTCATATCATGAATGAAATAATTGATATGACTGACTCAGAAAACTATTAAAAAAACACACATTTGGTGTTTTTTTTAATAGTTTGTTCGCTCGCTAATCTTATAAAAGACCTTGTCCGCGGGAATCTTGCTAAAGGATAGGTCGCCTGTGTTTCCAATAATCAAGCGGTCTTGTGAGGTGTCGGTCTTACCAGCAACTTGACCACGAGGGATAAGAAAGAGAGCGTTGTATTCATTACCTCCTTCAAGAGTTACTTCAAATGGATAGTAAAGATAATCGCCAACTTTTTGATAACTTGTCGTCAATGGTTGTGAGTTATCAACATCAAAACTGCCGATATATCGACCATTTGTAACATCCTCTAATAGGTCAGAATCGTAGTCAACAACTGCTATGCTAGAGCCATCAGACGCTTGATAGCTACCTAAAATGTAAATATAAGGAGTAGAATAGTTATAAGAAACAAGCCTTGAACAATTCTCATATTGGCTAACATCATCCGATATTTTGAATTGACAATAAGCATTTTCAGCAGGTGTGCCATTTTGCGTTCCAGCCATTCTATCTCGTGTGCTGTCAGTATTACCTACTTGCCAACCAGCTGGGTAAAGCAAGGGAACATAACCGCCAGCACCCATAAAACCCGACGCTACTGACAATTTAATAACATCAACTTTTTCAGTTTTGGTCGAATTTCTAAAATAGATGACGCTTTGTATAGCCTCGCTAGCACCAATCAATTGCTCGACACCCCGTGTATTACCGTTGCTATCAACCTTTAAACGGTAACCATCGGGTAGAACTACCGTCACAATATCAGCTTGTTTAAAAGAACTACCGTCAGGATAATCCCACACACCAACGAGCGACGAATAGTCACCATTTAGTATGGCATCAACTGGGTCAACTGTTTCTTCTGTACTATACTCACTAGACTCTCTAAATTCACTAGAGTTGCTAGACTCGTTAGATTCACTAGATTCGCTTGTTTCCTCTTCTTTTGAATGACTTGAATGCGTGGTTTCGCTGGTCTCATGGTTCACATGATCTTGCGACTGGTCAAACCAATTGTTTTGACTTTCCGCCAAACAAGCACTTAAACCAAGCAAAACCACGGTTGATAGTAAAACGAGCTTTTTCATCGTCATAACCTCCTAAACGATAGTGCTGCCTTCTTGCCGTACTTTTTGGGCAACATTTAACGAGTGGTATTCTAAACTCTGTTCCCTTTTTGTCTCAAAATCATATCTCGTATCCTATTTCATAAATGATAGTTATGAGACTATTATAACATCTTTTTTGAAATCGGATACACAGAAATAAAAAAAGAAGAGGCTCAACATCATAGGCCTCTCCCTTGGAGATTATGAAAAAGAAAAGTTTTAGGATGATTATAGTGTATAAAGACTTCCTTAAACAAACCTAAAAGTTTTCCTGAAAATACATATTTATTTCACCAATTTTTTCATATCTTCGATACGAGCAACGGTTGCGTCGTATTTGGCTTGGTAATCAGCTTGTTTGTCGCGTTCTTTTTGCACTACTTCTGGTTTGGCATTAGCGACAAATTTCTCATTGCCGAGTTTACGAGCGACCATGTCCAATTCTTTTTGCCATTTGGCAAGTTCTTTGTCCAAACGTGCCAATTCTTCTTCGACATTGAGCAAATCAGCTAGTGGCAAGAAGATTTCAGCACCTGTGATGACGCTTGACATGGCCAAGTCTGGTGCTTCGATATCTGATGCGATTTCCAATTTTTCTGGATTGGTGAAGCGTTTGATGTAGTTGACATTGTCATTAAAGAAAGCTTCCAATTCGCTGTCGCTTGTTTTGACAAGGATAGTGATTGGTTTGCTTGGTGCCACATTGACCTCACTACGAGCGTTACGCACTGCACGGATAAGGTCTTTCAAGCTTTCCACACCCTTGTGAGCTGCTTCGTTTTCAAAGGCTGGGTTCACCGTTGGGTAAGCAGCCGTTACGATAGAGCCTTCAGAGATTTGTTCAAAGATTTCTTCTGTCACAAATGGCATGATTGGGTGAAGCAAACGAAGAATCTTATCAAGCGTGTAAAGCAAAACAGAACGTGTGATGACTTTTTCAGCCTCATTGTCGCTGTAAAGCACTTCCTTGGTCAATTCCACATACCAATCCGCAAATTCATCCCAGATGAAGTTGTAAAGAATGTGACCAGCCACACCAAATTCAAATTTATCAAAGTTTTCAGTGACTTTGGCGATGGTTTCATTCAAATTGTGCAAAATCCAACGGTCAGTGACATTACCAGCCTCACCAGCTACCACTTTTGCGACGTTGTCGCTGGCTTGCTCAAGAGTCAAACCATCGTTATTCATCAAGATGTAACGTGAAATGTTCCAGATTTTGTTGATGAAGTTCCAAGCAGCGTCCATTTTTTCATAAGAGAAACGAACGTCTTGGCCAGGGGCAGAACCATTTGACAAGAACCAACGAAGCGCATCTGCACCGTATTTTTCAATCACATCCATTGGGTCGATACCGTTACCGAGTGATTTAGACATTTTGCGACCTTGCTCGTCACGGATAAGACCGTGGATAAGCACGTTTTCAAACGGACGGCGTCCTGTAAATTCCAATGATTGGAAAATCATGCGTGACACCCAGAAGAAGATGATGTCATAACCCGTTACCAAGGTAGATGTTGGGAAGTAGCGTTTGAAATCTTCTGAGTCCGTATCAGGCCAACCCATTGTTGAAAATGGCCAAAGGGCAGAGCTAAACCAAGTATCTAGCACGTCCTCATCTTGTGTCCAGCCGTCGCCCTCAGGAGCTTCTTCGCCGACATACATCTCACCGTCTGCATTGTACCAAGCTGGGATTTGGTGTCCCCACCACAATTGACGTGAGATCACCCAGTCATGCACATTTTCCATCCATTGAAGGAAGGTATCGTTGAAACGTGGTGGGTAGAATTTCACTTCGTCGTCTGTGTCTTGGTTGGCAATGGCATTCTTAGCCAATTGGTCCATTTTAACGAACCATTGTGTTGACAAACGTGGTTCAACTGGCACACCTGTACGTTCTGAGTGACCCACGCTATGAACCATTTTTTCGATGTTGACGAGCGCACCGATTTCATCCAATTTTTTCACGACAGCTTTACGAGCTTCAAAGCGGTCCATACCAGCAAATTCACCTGCAAGTTCATTCATAGTACCATCATCGTTCATGACATTGACTTGTGGCAAATCATGGCGTTGACCAACCAAGAAGTCATTCGGATCGTGAGCTGGAGTGATTTTAACCACACCAGTACCAAATTCTGGGTCAGCGTGTTCGTCACCAACGATTGGAATTGGCTTGTTTACGATTGGAAGGATTACATTTTGACCAATCAAATCTTTGTAACGGTCGTCATTTGGATTGACCGCCACGGCAACGTCACCAAACATGGTTTCAGGACGAGTCGTTGCCACTTCAAGGGCACGTGAACCATCTTCCAACATATAGTTCATGTGGTAGAAAGCCCCTTCCACATCCTTGTGAATAACCTCGATATCAGAAAGTGCTGTGCGTGCTTTTGGATCCCAGTTGATAATAAATTCCCCACGGTAAATCCAACCTTTTTTGTACAATTCAACAAAGACCTTACGCACCGCTTTTGACAAGCCTTCATCAAGGGTGAAACGTTCACGAGAATAATCCACAGAAATCCCCATCT
>NZ_DBPA01000060.1:4106-13674 GCF_002300045.1 Streptococcus sp. UBA632
CCCCATTGTTCCTTGATTGTTGTCGCGTATTCGTCCTTCCATTCCCAAACTTTGTCTAGGAATTTTTCACGACCAAGATCGTAACGTGAAATGCCTTCTTCAGCAAGACGGGCTTCAACTTTTGCTTGTGTCGCAATCCCAGCGTGGTCCATACCAGGAAGCCATAAAGTATCAAAACCTTGCATACGTTTTTGACGAATAATAATATCTTGCAAAGTCGTATCCCAAGCGTGACCAAGGTGAAGTTTACCAGTCACATTTGGTGGTGGAATAACGATAGAATAGGGATGAGCTTTCTTATCGCCAGAAGGCTTGAAAACATCCTCATCTAACCATTTTTGATAACGCCCAGCCTCAACCTCAGCTGGGTTATATTTGGGTGAAAGTTCTTTTGACATAATGTGTCCTTTCTACTTTTTTTCAATATCATTTAATTTTTGTAAAATAAGCTGCGCTGATTCACGAGCAGATAACTCTGTATTATTGATTTTATAATAATACTTAAGAAATTCGGGTGACTTCTCTGGATTAAACTGAGCAAAAGTCATCGTTGATAAAATATCCTTTTCAGACCATTCCAAATCACGTTTTACTGGTTTACACTGCAAACGATGTTCGGTGCGATTGCGCCGAAGCCGTTCTGTTAAATCCGTTTCAAGTTCGACAAACAAAACCTCTCTCTTAAACGAGTGAAAAACATCTTGAATTTGTCTCAAAAACGCAATGTCATTTGAATCATTAAAATCAATCACAACAGTAAAAATAATAGGTTGATTGCTCTGAGCAAAAGCTTCGAAAAAATTTAGTCTAATTTTCCGAATGAGTTCAGCAGAGATAGGTCCATATTCCATAAAACAGCTAACAAAATCAATGCTATCGTGATTATGAAACAAAGTCATATCAGTCATCTTTTCAATTTCTTGACCAATCGTCATCTTACCTGAAGCTTGTGCACCAATAATAACAAGATTCATCATCTCCCCTCCCACTCACTTTTCAGCAATCCATAGCGCAATAGGTCACAACGTTTTCCTTGTGCGTCTTTGCGGTCACGGATTCGAGCTTCGAGGGTGAAACCTAGTTTTTCAGCAATACGTTGGCTTGCTTTGTTGTAACCATAACATTCAATTTCAATTTTGTGGAGATTGAGTAGGGTAAATCCAACTTCCAACAACGCACGCGCAGCCTCTGTCATCAGCCCTTTCCCCCAATAATCTGGATGAAGAAGATAGCCCATCTCCAGAACATCATCTGCATGGCGATGATTGAAATCAACTGAACCAATGACTGTGTTTGTCCCTTTTAGGCAAATCCCATAACCAGACGGAATCTTTTGCTCCTCCCAGCGTTTTGGTAAGATATGCTCAAGATAATAGGCCTCCTCTTCTACCGTTTTCACAGGTGGGAAGCTTGCTCGCCAAGTCACTTCTGGCAAACTTGCATAAGCAAACACGTCCTTGGCATCTATGACCAAACGCTGTCGCAAATAAAGCCGCTCCGTTTCTACATCAGGCAGTTTCTCACCTTTTATGTGACCTAGAATGTTTATCATAATATCCCCTTTTCCCAATAAAAAACCGCCCCTGCCATACGACAGGGACGAACTTTTTATAAATCCGCGGTACCACCCACATTCGAGTGACTGGCACTCGCAACTTGTTTATTCAATTACACCCTTTCAGCAACCAGCCTTAACATTTGTACGGATTTCTCAACCACACCGCTCTCTGTGACAAATGGTCCTTAAGACACCTCTGAATGGTTTTATTTTATCAGATTTAGTCCGCTAACGCAATGCTTAGGCCTTAAAGGAAACACCATTTTCCTTTAACTTATTAACCGTCGCTGGACCAATCCCTTTAAAGGCCAAAACCTCTTTTTCACTAAACTTTTCAAAATCCAAGACTGATTGAATGCCTTCATTGTACAGCGTTTCAATCAATTTTGGTCGAATGCCTTCTACGGCAGAAATTGCTGAAAATTCTTCCAAACTAAGAGTTGCTTTTGAAACTAGTTTACTGGCCGCCTCAAGCGTTGATGCGGCTGCTGTTTTTAGCATTCCCGCACGCTTTAATTTCAACATATACTCTTTTTTTCGATTCTTTTTCTTTGCCATTATTAATAATTTCTCTCTCCTAAAAGATTATCTGGTAAATCATGGAAACCTTTGCCGGCTTTATAATTCGCAAATTTTCCTTGGATAAATTTGTAAGCGTCCAACTTACTTTCATAACGAATATAAGCATCCGCAGCACGCTCATCCTTGTCCTCTTCTACAATCTTGCGGCTTGCATCCATAGCCATTTCATTGATTGTGATTTGTGAATCTACCCAAGCTTCAAAGTCTTTTAAAAATTCTTGTTCGTAAGTCATAACTCCACCTCGTCTGATTTCCTAGCACATATTATATCAAAAGCATCGCAAAAAGAGAAGTTTGTAAGGGATTTCCATGCTATTTTGACATGAAAGAAGAACCATTTTCAGAAATCTATCTGTCCTTTTCATTTTTTAGGACAATAAAGTTTCCCAGTATATCACAAAAATAATATTTTTCAACCCTTGCAAAACACAAAATATAGTGTTAACATTTTAACCGTTCACAATATATTGTGTTTTTTGATATGCAGTTCCCACAAGAAATTGATTTTCTTGCGACTACATAGATGATTCTAACAGAAAGGAGCCAGCCATGACCAAAACCTAGCCCAGCCTGAGTGCTTAATTGTCAAACCAGTCCTAGATTTAGGACAACACAATCCTTTATTGATCAATAAAAAACGTTTTGGAGGTGCATTACCATCGTGATTATTCTAGCAGGAATGATAGGAGTTGGAAAAACGACCTATACTTCTCTTTTGGCCCAAGAACTAGGAACAACAGCTTTCTTTGAACCTGTTGAAAACAACCCTATTTTAGATAAATACTATGAAGACCCTGAAAAATACGGCTTTGCTTTGCAAATTTATTTCTTAAACAAACGCTTTGCTGCTATCAAAAAAGCCTACAAGGCTGATAACAATGTCTTGGACCGCTCGATTTATGAGGATGCTTTATTTACCTACATCAACACCCTTCAAGGTAGTATCAGCGACCAAGAATACCGTATTTACCTAGACCTTTTGGATAACATGATGGAGGAAATTGACGGACTTCCTAAAAAAGCACCTGACTTACTCATCTATCTTGAAGGCAGTTTTGACCATATCATGTCCAACATCAAAAAACGCGGACGTGAATTTGAACAACCTGACCACAACGAAGGGTTAACCGATTATTACAAACTTCTTCACTCACATTATAATAACTGGTACGATAACTACCAATACAGTCCCAAAATGAAAATCAATACTGATCACATCGATGTGACTAAATCAGAGGACTGGCAAAAAGTTTATCGCATGATCCGTCAAGAAATGAAATCAATTGGAATTGGAGATTAACATTTTTTGGACACACAACTTTCACTCAAACAATCATTTGACCTCGCTTGGGGTCGTTTTACTCTCAGAGAACGCCTCTTTGTCATTGCATCCTTTACTGTTTCACTTGGCTTTACGGTCTACGGTATCCTCTCAACTCTTTGGTTAGGGCAATTAGACATGATCACCATTCTTTCTATCATCATGTCTGTCTTTGGTTTTATTGGAACCTGGACCCTCGCCTTGCAATGGCAACACACTTTCAAAGTCAACGGCATTCAAAACCTTGCTGGAATCCTCGTTGCTGGGATGCAAGGCATCTATGGTGATATGTTTACCAGTCTTTATTACCTCATCACAGAATTTATCGGTAACAGCAATTGGAAAAAACGCCGCAACAAAGACGGCGAACTGGTGGTCGATAAAGGCTTTGGTGTTAAAGACGTTCTCATTGCTATCTTTTTCTGGACGATTGGGCTTGGTTTGCTCTCCTTTTGGATGGGCGGTCAACAAATCATCCTAGACGCTCTCACCAACGGACTTTCCTTCACCGCACAACAAAGACAAGTCAAAGGACACATTGACGGTTTTTACCTCTGGCTACTGGTTGACTTGCTCAGCTTTATTTTATTCATGGCGATTGGCAATCAAGTCGTTGCCTTTAGCTACTTTGGTATGTTTGCCCAAGGATCCGTCGGTATCATGATTTGGCAAAAAGGAAAAGGCGACAATGTCGCACTCCAAAACAAAAAAGCCTCCGAAGAGACTTTATAATATAATCATCTGCCACCACCGAGAATTGAACTCGGAACGGAGCATTACCATTGCTCTATTATACCATTTAACTATAGCGGCTACCATATAATAATAACACGACACGAAAACTTTCGCAAGCTTTTTTTACCAATTTGCTCAAAAAAGGGCACACCCCACAAGCATTTGCTTTTGTGGGGCTTTTTGGTATGCCTAAGAAAGATTTTGTTTCAAAATAGTGTGAATGGATTGGACAGGAGGAGTCAACTCAAGATGTTCGCCCAACATTTTTTCCATCCAAATCATGTCATACCAACGGTTGAATTTATAACCTGATGAATGAAAAGTCCCAACCAACTGATACCCCAAGGCTTGGTGAAATCCCGAACTATGATTGGTCAAATAAGCATCCTCAACCGCCGTCGATGCAATGCAAGCATTGAGGTTTAGCACACCCATTTGACGCAGATAATGCTCCAACTGCTGGTAAAGCAAACGTCCAAGCCCCTTATGACGCTGCCTGTGATCCAAATAAATCGTCATTTCCGCTGACCAAGCATAAGCAGGTCTGACATGAAAAGGGGCTGAATAGGCATAGCCCACAATCTGCCCAGCCTCTTCTGCAACCAAATAAGGGTAAAACGATTGGATATCCTGCATTCGCGCTGCAAATTCCTCCTGGCTGGGTACCTCATAATCAAAAGTCACAGCCGTTTCTTCCACGTAATAACGGTAAATCTCCCGCAGCCTTGACACATCTTCTAAACGAGCCAAACGAATCGTAGGCGTCATCTCCTGTCCTCCTCAACTGTTTTGTCACAGTATAACGAGAAAAACAGGACCTGTCAAAAGAAAGCTGACAAGCCCTGTTATAGTATCATTTCTTGCTTAATTTCACCACGGCTTCAGTCCGTGCCGTATGAGGAAACATATCCACTGACTGAATATATTCCACTTGGTAAACCTTCGTCAAAGCCACCAAATCACGCGCCAAGGTTGCTGTATTACAAGACACATAAACCATCTTGGCTGGTTGGTAACGCAAAATCGTTTGAAGCAATTTCTCATCCAAGCCTGTACGCGGTGGGTCCACAATTAAGGCATCCGCACGATAGCCTTCTTGGTACCACTTGGGAATAATATCCTCCGCACGACCAGCTTCGTAGTAAGTATTGTCAAAGCCCATACGCTGAGCATTCTTCTTCGCATCAGCAATCGCTTCTGGAATAATATCCATGCCTCGAACACTCTTGACCTTATCAGCAAAGGCAAAACCAATCGTCCCCACACCACAATAAGCGTCAATAATATGGTCATTTTCAGAAACATCCAAGGCTGCCACAGCTTGCCCGTACAAGACCTGCGTTTGCTGGGGATTTAGCTGGTAAAAAGCTCGTGGTGACAATGAGAACTGATAATCCAAGACCTCTTCTTCAATCGTAGCACGTCCCAAAATGATTTCCGTCTTATCTCCGTAAATCTCACTTGATTTGGAACGGTTAAGATTGACCGCAATGCCTTGAATTTCCTCAAATTCCGCCGTCAAGGTCTTAATCACTGGCGCCAAGAAAAGTTCACGACTGGTCACAAAAATGAGCTGTACCTGATTCGTCGCCATTGCCTTACGAATCATCACCGTCCGCACACCTGCAGTTCGACGCTCATCGTAAATTGGAACTTGGTATTTTTCTAACAATGCCACCACACGATTGATAATGGCTTGCGTCAACTCATCCTGCACCAAACAATCTTTGATATTAACCAAACGATGACTTCCCTCTTGGAACAAGCCTGCTTTGACATTTCCTTTAAACGCACGCGTTTGAAATTGCAATTTAGCACGGTAATGATAAGGAGTATCCATGCCTATCGTGTGACGAATGTCATAATTCTCATAACCCGCAGGTTTGAACTTTTTCAAGGCCTGCCTAATCAAATCATCCTTAAACTCCAACTGCTTGTCATACTGCAAATGCATGATCTGACAACCGCCACACGCATCATAAATAGGACACGGTGCCTGCACACGAAAAGGCGAGGTTTTGTTGATAGTCAAAAGCCTAGCCTGAGCAAAATTGCGTTTCACAGCCGTGATTTGACAAAAGACATCTTCACCTTTTAAGGCACCTGGCACAAAAACCAAGGTCTTTTTATAAAAACCAATACCTTCCCCGTTGATTCCCATACGCTTGATTTTCAAAGGAATTTTTTGCTTTACTTTCACATTCATTGTTGACTAAATGTAACTCCTGCTTTCTTCAATTTTTCTAAAGTGGCTTTTCCAAAAGTTGGCAAGGCAAAAGAGCCGTTTCCGTCAAAAGTTGAAAATTCTGAATCCCGTAAATACCATTTAAGGCTAATACACTAAGCTGCTTGGACGATAAAAAAGGCAAGTGGTCCAAATCATCGTCACTATCAGCCACATTAGTGGTCACGTAAGCATTCAAATAAGCTTGAATGTAGGTCGATGCCGTCAGCAAAAGCGGTAAAATAGGGGAAAAAGCGAAGTAAAGACTCTCTTCGCAATTAGCTGAGCACTCCTCCCACGTTTCAGCCTCCATGACACGACCTAACGGAAAGATATCTTGCTCACAAAAAGCGAGAAAATCCGTCACTTGCACACAAAAGCCCACTAATAATTGTGATGCATCGGCATGATAGCCGCCTAAAATGGCGGCTACCAAAAGTGATACTTGCATTCGCACATCTGCTGCATAGGATGTACAACTATTAACAAAAGCTTGCGCTTCATCATAGCGCGACATGAGGACATAAAGAGCCAGAATCTCATAACGACAAGTCAGACCATCTGCCCTATCCACCTGATAAATGGCTAAAAAGTGGTCCAAAGCCTTTTAATAAAGCCCATGTTGCTTACACAAAGCAGCCAAATCCAACTTAACCGTCAAATAAGGGCGGCTTTTCTCATTGTCCCAAGTCCTGTCCGCCAGCGCTGACCAACTAGGAAAAAGACGCTCCTCTGACCGCTACAAATCATACAGGTCTTCCATCAAATCCCAACCTGATAAAAGGCCAGCGTCAACAGTCCCATCAAAAATGCATTCAGCAGATGCATTGGCATTTTCTTCATCAAACCAATCCAAAGAGCCTTCAGCCTCCTCAAAAACCTGACTTTGCCGATATTGGTCCAAATGGATTACCTTATCTTTTCCAACCATAGCCACCTCTTTTTAGAAAAATGCCTTTTCTTATCTCTATTCTACCATTTTTGCTATAATTAAAACTATGAAAATCACCAAAATTGAAAAGAAAAAACGCCTTTATTTGATTGAGATAGACGGTTCTGACAATCTTTATGTCACAGAAGATACCATCGTTCATTTTATGTTGAGCAAGGGCATGAGCCTAGATGACGCCTTACTAAAGGACATTCAAAGCTTTGCCCAATTTTCTTACGGCAAAAACCTCGCCCTCTACTACATTTCCTTTAAGCAACGCACTGTAAAAGAAGTCAAACAGTACCTTGAAAAACACGAGATTGACACACGTTATATTCCCGATATCCTTGACAATCTAATAGCAGAAAATTGGCTAAATGACCAGCAATATGTTGAAAACTATCTGGCTCAAAATCTCCATTCAGGCGACAAGGGACCTTATATCCTAAAACAAAAACTCATGCAAAAAGGGATTGATACACAAGTCATTGAACAGGGCTTAGCCCAACTTGACTTCTCAGAAGTGGCAGAAAAAACTGCCAAAAAACTGCTCAAAAAATACCAGAGCAAACTTTCTAGTAAGAGTCTAACAGACAAAATCATCCAAAACTTGATGAATAAAGGTTTTTCCTATGACGAAGCCAAAACCGCCTTTGAAAAACTTGATACCGACAAAGACGAAGAACAAGAGCAGGAGCTTCTCTATCAAGCCCTAGACAAACAACACCGCAAATTAAGCAAAAAATACGATGGCTATGACCTCAAACAACGCCTTATCCAACATCTCATGCGTAAAGGGTTTGCTTATGACGACATCCAAACAGCACTTCGAGATTATTTGTCGATTTAATGGCATTTCTAAGTGATTTTTTCAGAAAATTATGATAGACTATAACAGATAAGTTTAATTGTAGAAAGTTGGTAAGGCATGAAATTACCTAAGGAAGGCGACTTTATTACAATTCAAAGTTATAAGCATGATAAGAGTCTGCACCGTACATGGCGCGACACAATGGTACTAAAAACAACAGATACAGCCCTTATAGGAGTGAACGACCACACATTAGTGACAGAAAGTGATGGCAGACGCTGGGTGACACGCGAACCCGCTATCGTCTATTTTCATAAAAAATATTGGTTTAATATTATTGCTATGATAAGAGATAACGGAGTTTCCTACTACTGCAACCTTGCCAGTCCATACGTTCTGGACGAAGAAGCTCTAAAGTATATCGACTATGATTTAGATGTCAAGATTTTTGCCGATGGCGAAAAAAGACTGCTTGACGTTGATGAGTACGAGTTGCACAAGCAAGAAATGGGGTATTCACCAGACATTGATTTTATTTTAAAAGAAAATGTTAAGATACTCGTTGATTGGATAAATAACGGTAAAGGACCTTTTTCACAAGCTTATATTAACATTTGGTACAAACGTTATCTTGAACTAAAGAATCGTTAAAGTTGCAAGCATCCGAAAGGATGCTTTTACAGTATTAGTGGAGGTGTTCTATGGCATTTGAAGACACAAAGAAACGTTCTGTCAGTTTTGGAGTAGCAACCAGCATCCCATTTGAAATTATTGAAACACTCTGGGATTTATTGGACAATTACCTAAAAACCGTTGTCCAGCTAGACTCTATCCTATCCTTTCACTTAAAAAACAACCACAATAACATCGCAATCGAATACTTCAACAGTAATCAAAACCTTTCCATTACCTTTGATTACAATTTCCCCTTTGATGAGTTTTTCCCAAGTACTGTTTATATCATGGATCAAGCAGGAATGGAAACACTCCTCCTTCCATACGAATTAGATTAGCTATTAGTTTAATTCTTTATATTACCACAGTAAAAGTTCTATTTTATAGGACTTTTTTTATTAATCCCCACCCATCTAACTCTAATGGATGGTTTATTGTCACGTACCTTACGGAGCGTGACGGACTGAAAGTCACATAATAAAAAAGAAGATTGACTAACAACCTCCTCAACTCGTTTAAAATAATAGTCCGTACGGGATTCGAACCCGTGTTACCGCCGTGAAAAGGCGGTGTCTTAACCCCTTGACCAACGGACCATATTATTAAATGAATGGGCACAAGTGGACTCGAACCACCGACCTCACGCTTATCAGGCGTGCGCTCTAACCACCTCAGCTATAAGCCCTAATTTTTTGGTCGAGGTGAAGGGACTCGAACCCCCGGCCCCATGG
>NZ_DBPA01000057.1:0-10487 GCF_002300045.1 Streptococcus sp. UBA632
ATCTCTTGATATTCAAATCAGACAGTATCTTAGCTCAATTCTACACAGAAACAAAAAAAGAGAGGAGAAAATCTCCTCTCAGATGCTAATCAATTAATTATTTAGCAATTTTTGCGAAGTATTCAAGAGTACGAACAAGTTGTGAAGTGTAAGACATTTCGTTGTCGTACCATGAAACTGTTTTAACCAATTGAGTACCATCAGCAGCTTCAGTTACTTCTGTTTGAGTTGCATCAAACAATGAACCGTAAGAGATACCAACGATATCGCGTGAAACGATTGGGTCAGTGTTGTAACCGAATGATTCAGTTGCAGCAGCTTGCATAGCAGCGTTTACTTCTTCAGCAGTTACTTTTTTGTCAAGAACTGAAACAAGTTCAGTAAGTGATCCAGTTGGAACTGGTACACGTTGTGCGTGACCTTGAAGTTTGCCGTTCAATTCTGGGATAACAAGACCGATAGCTTTAGCAGCACCAGTTGAGTTAGGAACGATGTTTTCAGCAGCTGCACGAGCACGACGGAAGTCACCTTTAGGGTGTGGAGCGTCAAGAGTCATTTGGTCACCAGTGTAAGCGTGAACTGTAGTCATTGTACCAACTTTAAGACCGAATGCTTTGTTCATAGCGTCTGCCATTGGTGCAAGACAGTTTGTTGTACATGAACCAGCTGAGATAACTGTTTCAGTACCATCAAGGATTTCGTGGTTAGTGTTAAATACAACAGTTTTAACATCTGATCCACCAGGAGCAGTGATAACAACTTTTTTAGCTCCGCCTTCGTGCAAGTGTTTTTCAGCTGCAGCTTTAGTAGCAAAGAAACCAGTTGCTTCAAGAACGATTTCTACACCATCGTTAGCCCAGTCGATTTGTTCTGGATCACGTTCTGCAGAAACTTTAACGAATTGACCGTTAACTTCGAATCCACCATCTTTAACAACAACATCGCCATCGAAACGACCTTGAGTTGTATCATATTTCAACAAGTGTGCAAGCATTGCTGGGTCAGTAAGGTCGTTAATACGAGCTACTTCAACACCTTCAACGTTTTGGATACGACGGAATGCAAGACGACCGATACGACCGAAACCGTTAATACCAACTTTAACTACCATTAGTGATTTCCTCCTTATGAAAATCAAGAAAATTTATTTTAAAAGGTTACCCTTTTAGACAATTGTGAAAAGATTAACTTATACAAGCAAAATCAATCCTTCAACGTTAGTATTATATAATTATTTCGCCAAAATTGCAAATATTATTAGCATTTTCAGAGCAAAAAAGGAATGCTATGAAAGCATTCCCTTTAATATTCAATTATTCACCAGAATTTTTCTTGATGATTTCTTCTTGAACAGATTTTGGTACATCTTCATAGTGGTCAAATACCATCATGAATGTTCCACGTCCTTGAGTTGCAGAACGAAGAACTGTTGCGTAACCAAACATTTCTGCCAATGGAACGAAGGCACGAACGATTTGGCTGTTACCGTGTGCTTCCATACCGTCAACACGTCCACGACGAGCTGTTACGTGTCCCATAACATCACCAAGGTTTTCTTCAGGTGCTGTGATAGTAACAAGCATCATTGGTTCAAGAATAACTGGTTCTGCAGTCTTAGCAGCTTCTTTAAGTGCAAGTGATGCAGCGATCTTGAAGGCAGTTTCAGATGAGTCGACATCGTGGTATGAACCATCATACAATTTAGCTTTAACGTCAACCATTGGGTAACCAGCAAGAACACCGTTTGCCATAGATTCTTGAAGTCCTTTTTCTACTGCAGGGATGAATTCACGTGGAACCACACCACCGACAATAGCGTTTTCGAATTCGAAACCTTTACCTTCTTCGTTTGGTGTGAATTCAATCCAAACGTCACCGAATTGACCTTTACCACCTGATTGGCGTTTGAAGAATCCACGTGCTTGTGTTGGTTTGCGGAATGTTTCACGGTAAGAAACTTGAGGCGCACCAACGTTTGCTTCAACTTTGAATTCACGTTTCATACGGTCAACAAGGACGTCAAGGTGAAGCTCACCCATACCAGAGATAACTGTTTCACCAGTTTCAACGTTTGTTTCAACACGGAATGTTGGGTCTTCTTCAGCAAGTTTTTGAAGGGGCGATACCCATTTTATCTTGGTCAGCTTTAGATTTAGGCTCAACCATCAATTGGATAACTGGTTCTGGAACGTCGATTGATTCAAGGATAATTTTAGCTTTTTCATCTGTCAATGAGTCACCAGTTGTAGTGTCTTTCAAACCAACAGCGGCAGCGATATCACCTGAGTAAACTGTTTCAATTTCGTGACGGCTGTTAGCGTGCATTTGAAGGATACGTCCGATACGTTCGCGTTTACCTTTTGAAGTATTCAACACGTATGAACCGCTGTTCAATACACCTGAGTAAACACGGAAGAATGTCAAACGACCTACGAATGGGTCAGTCATGATCTTGAAGGCAAGAGCCGCAAATGGTCCGTCATCAGAAGCTGGACGTTCTTCTTCTTCACCTGTATCTGGGTTAACACCTTTGATAGCTGGGATATCAAGTGGGCTTGGAAGGTAATCAATAACCGCATCCAACATCAATTGAACCCCTTTGTTTTTGAAGGCTGAACCACAAAGTACTGGGAAGAATTCAACGTTGATAGTTGCTTTACGGATAGCAGCTTTCAACTCGTCGTTTGTGATTTCTTCACCTTCAAGGTATTTCATCATCAAGTCTTCGTCAGTTTCAGCAACGGCTTCAACCAATTTTTCACGGTATTCGTTTGCTTGATCAACGTATTCAGCTGGGATATCTTCTTCAAGGATATCAGTACCAAGGTCGTTAGTGTAGATTTCCGCTTTCATTTTGATCAAGTCAATGATACCACGGAAGTCATCTTCTGCACCGATTGGCAATTGAATTGGGTGAGCGTTTGCTTGAAGACGATCATGAAGTGTGCTTACTGAGTAAAGGAAATCAGCACCGATTTTATCCATTTTGTTGGCAAATACGATACGAGGAACTCCGTATTCAGTAGCTTGACGCCAAACTGTTTCAGTTTGAGGTTCTACACCTGATTGTGAGTCAAGAACGGTTACCGCACCGTCAAGAACACGAAGTGAACGTTGTACTTCGATAGTGAAGTCCACGTGTCCTGGTGTGTCAATGATGTTAACACGGTGTCCGTTCCATTGTGCTGTTGTCGCAGCTGAAGTGATTGTGATACCACGTTCTTGTTCTTGTTCCATCCAGTCCATTTGTGAAGCACCTTCGTGTGTTTCACCAATTTTGTGGATTTTACCAGTATAGTAAAGAA
This sequence comes from Streptococcus sp. UBA632, assembly GCF_002300045.1. Taxonomy (NCBI): domain Bacteria; kingdom Bacillati; phylum Bacillota; class Bacilli; order Lactobacillales; family Streptococcaceae; genus Streptococcus; species Streptococcus sp. UBA632. The sequence goes on from NZ_DBPA01000057.1 coordinate 3,306, forward strand.
TACGCTCTGTTGTTGTTGTTTTACCAGCATCAACGTGAGCCATGATACCAATGTTACGAGTTTTTTCTAGTGAAAATTCGCGAGCCATTTTATTCTCCTATATAAAAATTTAGTTTACTATTCTATTATAGCATACTTTTAGAACGGATAGGCAAAACCTACCCGTTCTAATTATTTTTTATGCTATTTTTAATATTAAAAGCCCAATAATGAGGAATCTCTTAATATGTAAAACAGATAAGAAAATCTTATCTTGAAAAGATTACCAGCGGAAGTGTGCGAAGGCACGGTTTGCTTCTGCCATACGGTGTGTATCTTCACGTTTTTTAACTGAAGCACCAGTGTTGTTAGCTGCATCCATGATTTCTTTTGCAAGACGATCTTTCATAGTGTGTTCACCACGAGCACGAGATGCAGTTACCAACCAACGAAGTCCTAGAGTTGTACGACGTTCTGGACGAACTTCAACTGGGACTTGGTAGTTAGAACCACCAACACGACGAGCACGTACTTCAAGAACAGGCATGATGTTTTCCATAGCTGTTTCGAATACTTCCAATGCATCGTTGCCAGTAGCTTCTTTAACTTGGTCAAATGCATCATAAACGATTGATGCAGCTGTACCGCGTTTTCCGTCAAGCATAACACGGTTGATAAGACGTGTTACAAGTTGTGAATTATATAATGGATCTGGTAATACTTCGCGTTTAGGCGCTCTATTTTTACGACTCATTCTTCCTTATCTCCCTTCTATTATCCTTTAGGACGTTTAGCACCGTATTTAGAACGGCTTTGTTTACGGTCAGCTACACCTGCAGTATCAAGTGCACCACGAACGATATGGTAACGTACCCCTGGAAGGTCTTTTACACGTCCACCACGGATAAGAACAACACTGTGTTCTTGAAGGTTGTGTCCGATACCTGGGATGTAAGCAGTAACTTCGATAAGGTTGCTCAAGCGTACACGAGCGAATTTACGAAGGGCTGAGTTAGGTTTTTTAGGTGTCATAGTTCCAACACGTGTTGCAACACCACGTTTTTGTGGAGCATGTACGTTTGTTTGAACTTTTTTGTGACTGTTGTAGCCAACGTTTAACGCTGGTGAATTAGATTTTACAACTTTAGATTTACGTGGTTTACGTACCAACTGGTTGATTGTAGGCATCTACTTTTCTCCTGTAAGATTTTTATTTTGGTTAACTAAAAACTTGGTGACAGCTTTTAGTAGGATATGTGTACTTTGCAACATTTGTCAGCACGTCTCTGTACACTCTGGAGAGACCAAAAGTAAAAAGTACCGACGATTATATTACCACATTATCCTGACAAAGTCAACTGTTATGTGTTCTCTAGCTTGATAAAACAAAAAAGGGCAAGCCCTTTATTCGTTATCAAAGATATTACCGATTTCAACTTTGACGTGGTTATTTTTGACATCAATTTCGGATACTTTCAGCAATGATTTGTAAGTCATCTGCTCGCGTTTTTCTTGAGCATTTTCTGAAAAGACGGCAACTCCGACCAGCGTGCTGTCAAACTCTTTCAAAAGGCTGACCATACCTGTAATGGTTCCCCCACCTTTTAGGAAATCATCCACGATTAAGACACGGCTATTAGGTTTTAAGCTTCGTTTTGACAGAAACATTTTTTCAATGCGGTCACTTGAGCCACTCGCATAATTGACAGATACGGTTGAACCTTCTGTGATTTTGAGGTCGCGACGCACAATGACAAAAGGCACATTCAAAACATTTGCAACAGCATTTGCCAAAGGAACGCCTTTTGTAGCAACGGTCATAACAGCATCAATCTGCTTACCTTTGAATGCGTTTGCAATTATACGACCAACATTTTGCAATATCTTGGGAGTGCTCAACAAATCTGACAAATAAATATAGCCCCCAGGCAAAATACGGCTACTTTCTGAAAGGCGTTGGCACAAATCTTCAACCACTTCTCTTGCTTCTGTGTCAGAGATGCCAGGTGTAAAAATCACACCTCCACTAGCTCCAGTAACTGTTTCGATATCTCCAAGACCTGATTCTTCAAAAGCTTTTTTAATAATCGCAATATCTTCAGAAATAGACGATTTAGCAGCCTCGTATTTCTCAGCAAACGTGTTTAAGCTGGTCAATTGATGCGGGTTGTTTATCAGGTAGTTGGAGATGACAACCATGCGTTCACTACGTCGTAATTTCATAATTTCTCCATTTTTAGTCTATTTTTTGTCATTATATCATAAGAAACCGAAAAAACGAACTTTTTTTCGTAAAAAGTCCGTTTTTTATCACTTATTTTAAGTTAGGCTTATAAAATGAGCGATTATCCATGGCAAAAATTCGGCTTGTCATTTCGCCGTTGTCAACACGGCTTAAAGCGGTGGTCATCATCATCATTTCAGCATCAATATTATCAATCATGTGAATGATTTCGGCTTCCATGACTCGTGGACGAACGGGACTACCGTATTCTAACAAACCATGGTGACTAAGTACCACATGACGCAAGAGAATGACTTCTTCTTTGGTGTCATCGATATTTAATTCCATCAAAACCTTGGTAATTTCTTCATCAATGAGGGAAATGTGTCCGATTAAGTTACCGCGCACTGTGTATTCGGTGTTGTCAGGTCCTGTCAATTCAATGACTTTGCCTAAATCATGAAGCATAATCCCTGCATACAACAAACTCTTGTTCAGTTGTGGGTAAACATCACCGATAGCGTCGGCCAAACGCACCATGGTCGCCGTGTGATAGGCTAGGCCAGATTCAAAGGCATGATGATTGGTTTTAGCTGCTGGATAACTGAAGAAAGCCTTGTCGTATTTGCGATAGAGAGCACGAACAACACGCTGCCACACTGCATTTTCGATTTTAAAAATCATCTGCTCCAAGTACTCTCTCACGTCTGAGGGATTGACAGGTGGTTTTTCACGAAAATCACTTGGGTTATTTGGCTCGCCTTCACGCGTGTTACGCAAGGTAATCTGATTGACTTGTGGGGTGCCGTTATACACTTCGCGTCTACCTTTCATGTGAACCACTTTTCCAGCGACAAATTCTTCGACATTATAAGGCTGGGCATCCCATAAATTACCCGAGATTTCACCCGTATCATCTTGAAAAATAAAGGCAAGGTAATCTTTGCCTGCCCTTGTTTTGCGGAGTTCTGCTGATTTTATTAAATAAAACCCTTCAAAGAGCTCGTCTTTTTTCATTTGATTAATTTTCATGATTTTCCTCGTCTTCTAATGGTGGGAGGTCCAGCAAACGTGCGGTTGCTTGGTCTTGATAGGTTTCAACGGTATTTAAAGCACGTATAATGGCATTGGTTCGTGTGGAAATCAGGCTGTCCAACGTATGATTAGCGGTATTGATTTGTTTTTGAGCTTTCGCCAACATTTGACCAAATTTACCAAACTCTACCTTGACATTGCCTAAAATCTTGCTAATATCATCGGCATTTTTTTGAATATTAAGTGTCTTGAAACCAACTGACAATGAATTTAGCAAAGCTGACAAGGTTGTCGGACCAGCCACAACGATATTTTCATCTCGTCTTAGGCTGTCAAAAAAAGCGGCATTGCGCACCACTTCTGAATACAAGCCCTCTGTTGGTAAAAACATAATGCCGAAATTAGTGGTTTCAGGCGGGTTAAGGTATTTGTTATTGATATCCTTGGCGAAACGCTTGATGCTATTTAACAAGGATTTGCGGTGCTGCTCAATTTGTTCTTTATCCCCGCTTTCGTAAGCATCTTCTAGGCGGTAATAATCTTCCAAAGGAAATTTTGAGTCAATCGGCAAGTAAACATAGCTATCGTCCCCAGCCCCTGGTAATTTAATCGCATATTCGACACGTTCTTTTGAACCTGAAACCGTTGAAAATTCGCGCTCATATTGGTTTGGGGTCATGATGTCCTCAATGATTTGTCCCAACTGCAATTCCCCCAAAATCCCACGTGTTTTGGTATTTGACAACACTTTGTTCAAGGTTCCAACGTCTTGGGCGACATTTTTCATCTCACCTAGACCTTGATTGACAGATTCCAACTGCTTAGAAACCGTTTCAAATGACGCTTTTAAGCGATTTTGCAAGGTTTGCTCCAATTTTTCTTCAACCGTTTGACGCATTTCTTCCAGACGTTTTTCATTGGATTCTTGCATTTCTTTGACAGACTGGGTCAAGTTGCTATTGATAAGCTCTAAACGGCGGTCCGAGCGGTCACGGCTATCCGTCAAACTTTGATGAAGGACGTCACGAATATCATTTAACTGCGTGTACAAATCATTTTGCAGACGATTGAGCTGAGTGTTCAAAGCCAAAACAGTGTCTTTTTGTGCCGAATCCAGCTGATAAGACACTTGGTCTGACAAATTATCAGCATTATCATCTAATTTTTGAGCAACTTCTTCGTTTAAACGTCCCACTTTGGTCAACACATAAACCAACAAGGCAAGATTAAGAAGTCCTAATAATAACAGAATAATTAACATCTACCTATCCTTACTGTGAATAACGATAAGATAACCTGAGTCTAGTGTCACGGTGATGGGCTGACCGATAAAGGCATTACTGGCGTAGACTTTTTTGGTGAAGAAATGATTGGCATCCAAATTGTATTTGGCTCCTTCAATGGTTAACGGAGCATCTCCCTCAGCCATGAAAGAAACGTAAGGCATTCCTTTTTCTGGAAACACCTGACAAACACCCGCGGGGTAAAATTGCACCACATTTTGCTCATCTTGTAAACGAATCCGATGCATAAATGGAGCTAAATCAGGGTCACTAGGCAGAAACAAATTAGCCAAAGTATGGTCTATGCGCCCACCAAAAGCTCCAAAAAGACTGACTTGGGCTTGTGGGTATTTGGCAAAAATCACCTTTAGAGCTAGCTCTGTATCTGTATCATCTTTTTCAGGAACTGCCGTGATGACCATTTTCGCCTTTTCTTGAATCAACTGCCGTTCAGCTGCCGTGACAGAATCAAAATCTCCCACCGCCAAATCCAAAGGCAAGTCATTTCGCAAAATAGCCAAACTCCCACGGTCCACACCAACAAAGACGGCAAAATCTCTCGGAAAAGACGTCAAATGCCCACCAGCAAAGACTGCTATCTTAGTCATCTAAAGCGACACGCAAGGTTTCCACTTGAGCAACAAGGTCACTGGCTTTAAAGAGGTATGACCCTGCCACAAAGACATTGGCACCTGCTTCATAGCAAGCTTTGATGGTGTTGTTGTCAACCCCACCGTCAACTTCGATGTCAAAATCATAGCCTTTTTCATCACGAATGCGAGCAATTTGAGCGACCTTGTCAAGCATTTCAGGAATAAAGGCTTGCCCTCCAAAACCTGGATTGACAGTCATGATAAGCACTTGGTCAACCAAACTCAAAACCGATTCAATCGCTGAAATAGGTGTTCCTGGGTTGATGACCACACCAGCTTTCATGCCAGCTGCCTTGATTTTTTGTAAAGCCCCATGAATGTGCAACGTTGCTTCAGCATGAATAGTCATGATATCTGCACCAGCTTGGGCAAAAGCATCTACATAACGTTCAGGATTAACCACCATCAAATGGCAATCAAAAAACAATTTACTGTGTTTACGCATACTTGCCACAACATCTGCACCAAAACTGATATTTGGCACAAATTGACCGTCCATAATATCAATATGAACGTACTCTGCACTGGTTTCTTCAATGCGTTTGAGTTCTGATGCAAAATTAGCATAATCAGCAGCTAAAATAGAGGGTGCGATTTTATTTGTTGACATTAAGAACCTACTTTCTTTTAATCACTTTTTTATATGTTTCACGACGGTTTTCAATTTCACTGAGAAACTGGAGGTAATTATCATAGCGTGATTGCCAAAGTTCCCCATTTTTTAGAGCTTCCTTGACCGCGCATTCTGGCTCGTGCGTATGGGTGCACGAACGGAATTTACAGAAATGGCTCAGGCGCCTTAATTCAGGAAAAGCTTCATTTAAATCTTCAACCGTTTGAATGTCGTAATCTAACGATGAAAATCCTGGGGTGTCCGCAATTTTACCGCCATTGACAGTGTATAAACTGACAGAGCGAGTCGTGTGGCGTCCACGTCCAAGGCTATCTGAGATTTCACCTGTTTCCAATTGGAGTTCGGGGGCAATTTTATTGAGTAAGGTTGATTTTCCAACACCTGTTTGTCCCATGAAAACGGTCACTTTATCTGTCAAAAGCGGTAGCAATTCGTCTAAAGTGGTGCAAAACGCATACCCAATCTCTTGGTACTGCTTCTGGATGCTTGCCATCTCCTCAACATTGTCCAGCAAATCCATCTTGGAAATATAAACGATCGGCTCAATCGCCTTGTGTTCTAGCAAGACCAAAAAGCGGTCTAAAAGATTGGCATTAAAATCAGGCTCTTTTGCAGACATAATGACCACCGCTTGGTCAATATTCACAATTGGCGGACGAACCAAACTGTTTTTTCGCTCATGAATAGCTAAAATATAGCCTTCTGACTGCTCATCTGCTGAAAAATCAACAAAATCACCAACATAAGGTGTTTGACCTTTTTTTCTAAAATTACCACGCGCACGTGTCTGATAAATCACTCCATCGGACTCCACATAGTAAAAGCCCGCTAATGATTTGATAATTCTACCTTGCAACTATCTTTCCTTTTTTCAATTGATAAATTCATTATAGCAAAAAACAGAACTTTATTCAGTAAACTGGCCAAAAAAGATTTTGCCATTGTTTTTTGAAAAGAAGAGGCGTATAATGGCCTTGTCTTTTCGCGGAAGTGGTGGAACGGCAGACACGCATGCTTCAGGCGCATGTGCCTAATCTAGGCGTGAGGGTTCAAATCCCTTCTTCCGCATTTCTTGTTTCACCTGCTCAATAGCCGTAAAACAAGTGAAATTTCCTTTGGAAAGGTGACCCAGCTTGGTACGGCACCAGACTCGAAATCTGGCAAGTGGACACAGTTCACACGCGGGTTCAAATCCCGTCCTTTCTTTATTTTAATGAAGCAAGTGACTCTTAGTATCTTTTTAAAAAAAGCCACTGCACATAAACTATCGGCATTTTTTAGCGAGATACCTCATCTACACAGTCAATAACTGACACTACTGATATGACAATCACTCGCTTTCACTCATATTTCTATTGCTTTACCCGTGGTGCT
>NZ_DBPA01000027.1:0-8171 GCF_002300045.1 Streptococcus sp. UBA632
CTTTTTACAAAAGATGTTTGTTTGATATTTCTTTGTCTGTTTGTTTTCTTATTGTATAAAAAATTGTTTTCAAAAAAATAAAAGATGAAAAAAAGCAAAAAAAATAATGATATTTTGGTCTTTAATTCCGATTAATTCTGTGGTGTTCTTAATAAGTCTCATAAGTTCTTCCTAATGATGGTTTGGTTGCTTTTCATTATAGTTCTTATGAGACTTTTTGTGTACACTCAAAAAGCTCTATAATCTCTACAGTAGTTTTACCCACTACAGAAATTATAGAGCCATATAATAAAGAAACTAGGCGAGGACAACTAAAAAAAGCACCTTACTGGTGCTATTTTCCTGCCTGCTGAACTCGTAAATTTATTATAAAATTTGTTACGTTTTTTGTTACGTGTATTTTATCGTAATTAATATATTCTACCTATAAATATTAGTATGTATTTTATACTGTAACGTTTTTTACAATATTAAATAGTAGGGAAATTTCTATAACAAAAAACGTAAAATGATAACATTTTACGTTTTTTTATGATATAATATTTTCTGAATACTTCTGATTTTATGCAGATTTTAGAATAGTAAATGAATGGAAAGATAGAGAGGTCGAGTGAATGGCTAGAAATGGCTTTTTTACAGGTTTGGATATAGGGACAAGCTCGATTAAAGTTCTCGTAGCAGAATTTGTTTCTGGCGAGATGAACGTCATTGGTGTGAGCAACGTTCCCAGCACTGGAGTAAAAGATGGAATTATTATAGATATTGAAGCTGCTGCTGAAGCAATCAAAAAAGCGGTTGAACAAGCAGAAGAAAAAGCCGGAATGACCATTGATAAGATTAACGTCGGTCTTCCAGCTAATCTTCTTCAAATTGAGCCTACTCAAGGGATGATTCCCGTTCCTAGCGAATCAAAAGAAATTAAAGACGAAGATGTTGATAGTGTCGTGAAATCAGCTTTGACAAAAAGCATTACGCCAGAGCGTGAAGTGATTTCACTCATTCCAGAAGAGTTTATCGTGGATGGTTTCCAAGGTATCCGTGACCCTCGTGGCATGATGGGTATTCGCTTGGAAATGCGTGGCTTGATTTACACTGGGCCAAGCACGATCCTTCACAATCTTCGCAAGACAGTAGAGCGTGCTGGTATTAGCGTGGAAAACGTGATTATTTCACCACTAGCTTTGGCGAAATCAGTTCTCAACGAAGGGGAACGTGAATTTGGTGCTACTGTGATTGATATGGGTGGCGGTCAAACAACAGTCGCTTCAATGCGCGCACAAGAGTTGCAATACACAAACATCTACCCAGAAGGTGGAGAGTATGTCACAAAAGACATTTCGAAAGTCTTGAAGACATCAATGCAAATTGCAGAAGCGCTTAAATTCAACTTTGGACAAGCAAACTTGGCAGAAGCAAGTGAGTCAGAAAGTGTTCAAGTTGATGTGGTTGGTAGTGACACGCCAATTTCAGTGAGCGAGCATTACTTGGCAGAAATCATTTCTGCGCGTGTTCGCCACATCTTAGACCGTGTCAAACAAGATTTGGAACGTGGACGCCTCTTGGATTTGCCAGGAGGGATTATTCTTGTCGGTGGTGGAGCGATTATGCCAGGTGTGGTTGAGTTGGCTCAAGAAATTTTCGGAACCACTGTTAAACTCCACGTGCCAAACCAAGTAGGTATCCGTAACCCAATGTTTGCCAACGTGATTAGTTTGGTAGAATACGTTGGCATGATGAGCGAGGTAGATGTGATTGCTCAACGTGCGGTTTCTGGTGAAGAACTCCTTAGACGTAAGCCAGTGGATTTTGAACCAGAACCACAACCACGTCCAGTCTATCAACCAGCTCCAGAGCCTGTTGCTCCAGTAGTTAGCGAGCCTACACCGCAGGCTCCTCAGGGTATTCCTGCTCATAAGGAGCCATCAAGACCTAGCCTGACAGAGCGTATTCGTGGTCTTTTTGGAAGTATGTTTGATTAATAATAAGTGAGGAAAATTAAAAATGGGAATTTCATTTGATGCAGCGTCTGTACAAGGTGCTATTATTAAAGTTATCGGTGTCGGCGGAGGTGGCGGAAATGCCATTAACCGCATGATTGATGAAGGAGTTGCAGGTGTTGAATTTATCGCTGCTAACACTGATATTCAAGCGTTGAGTTCTTCAAAAGCAGAAACAGTCATTCAATTAGGTCCAAAATTAACACGTGGCTTAGGTGCTGGAGGTCAACCTGAGGTTGGTCGTAAAGCTGCCGAAGAAAGCGAAGAAGCTTTGACAGATGCTTTGTCAGGTTCTGATATGGTCTTTATCACTGCTGGTATGGGTGGTGGCTCTGGTACAGGTGCTGCGCCAGTTATCGCTCGTATTGCTAAAAGCTTGGGTGCTCTTACAGTTGCCGTTGTCACACGTCCGTTTGGTTTTGAAGGAAACAAACGTGGCAACTTCGCTGCTGAAGGTATTGCAGAACTTCGCGAACAAGTAGATACTTTGTTGATTATCTCAAACAACAACCTTCTTGAAATCGTGGATAAAAAGACACCGCTTCTTGAAGCACTTAGCGAAGCTGACAATGTGCTTAGACAAGGGGTACAAGGTATTACAGACTTGATTACAAGCCCAGGCCTTATCAACCTTGACTTTGCCGATGTGAAAACCGTTATGGCAAACAAAGGTAACGCTCTTATGGGAATCGGTATCGGTTCTGGTGAAGAACGTATCACAGAAGCTGCTCGCAAAGCTATCTTCTCACCATTACTTGAAACAACAATCGATGGTGCTGCAGATGTTATCGTAAACGTTACTGGTGGTCTTGACATGACTCTTACTGAAGCCGAAGAAGCTTCTGAAATCATCAGCCAAGCTGCTGGTAAAGGGGTCAACATTTGGTTGGGTACATCTATTGATGACAGCATGAAAGATGAAATCCGTGTGACTGTTGTGGCAACTGGTGTCCGCCAAGACCGTGCAGATAAAGTGGCTGGTTTCCAACAATCAAACCGTTCATTTAACCAACCAAATGCACAACAAGCAGCAGGTGCTCAATACGCTTCTGAACGTGCACAACAATCAAGCCAACCAGCTTTTGAACGTCGTTCAAGCTTTGACTATGATATGGGTGCAACAAACACTGTACCAACATCACAACCAGCGTCTAACCCAGCTTCACAACAAAAAGACAATTCATTTGGAAACTGGGACCTTCGTCGTGACAACATCAGCCGTCCAAAAGAAGGTGAACTAGACAGCAAATTGACGATGTCAACTTTCTCAAGCAACGACACAACTGACGATGAATTAGAAACACCACCATTCTTTAAAAACCGTTAATGACGGATTTTCAAAAGAATAAAGACCTTGTTTTTGAACAAGTAGCGCAGGCAGCGCAAGCCGCTAATCGCTCTAAGGATAGTGTCAATATTATCGCAGTGACGAAGTACGTTGACAGTGGTGTGGCTGCTCGTCTTATTGATACTGGCATTACCCATATTGGGGAAAACAGGGTTGATGTTTTTCTTGATAAATACGAAGCTTTGAAAGACAGACCTTTGACTTGGCATTTGATTGGAAGTTTGCAACGTCGTAAAGTTAAAAATGTGATTAACTTGGTGGATTACTTCCATGCCTTAGATTCTGTCAAATTGGCTTTAGAAATTCAGAAACGAGCGGAGCATACAATCAAATGTTTCCTACAAGTCAATATTTCAGGTGAAGAGAGTAAGCACGGTTTTAAAGTTTCGGAAATTGACGAAGCTTTAGCCGCTATCTCTGAATGTGATAAAGTGGAACTGGTGGGCCTAATGACAATGGCTCCGAAAGATGCTTCTGGAAATGAGATAAACGACATTTTTGGTAGAGCAAATCAGATTAGACAAGAGTTACAAAAACGTGGTTTACCCCATATGCCATTTACAGAATTAAGTATGGGGATGAGCGGTGATTTTAAGCTTGCTATTCAAAACGGAGCGACTTTCGTCAGAATTGGGACATCATTCTTTAAGTAACAGGAGAAAAGATGGCATTTAAAGACAGATTTGAGAAAATAATTTCATATTTTGATACTGATGAAGTTAGTGATGTTGAGCCAACAGTGAGTGAGGAGGTCAAGCCTTCTGCCTCTCAAGAGAGTGAAAAGGTCCAGCCAATTAAACGATCAATGGAACAACCTCAACCATCTAACCGCGTTCAACACGTGGTTAATGGTAACGATGCTCAACGCTCATCTTCATCTCAACAAAAGAGGACGGTAGAAGATATGCAACGTGTTCGCGCATTAAACCAACGCCGTGAAGAGCAAGCAAATGTGAATCAACAAACTACAACTATTACGCTTAAATACCCTCGTAAATATGAGGATGCTCAAGAAGTAGTGGATTTGTTAAACAATAACGAATGTGTTTTGATTGATTTTCAATACATGCTAGACGCTCAAGCACGTCGTTGCCTTGATTTCATTGATGGCGCAAGTAAAGTGCTTTATGGAACACTTCAAAAAGTAGGTAGTTCAATGTACCTTTTGACACCATTTAATGTGATTGTCAATGTTGAAGAACTTCCAATGCCAAATAATGGTCAAGATGTCGGATTTGATTTTGACATGAAAAGACGCTAATATAGATAACATATGATTTTTATATTAATTGTATTACTAAAGACGATTCAGTTTTATTCTTATCTACTATTTGCTTACGCTTTACTGTCTTGGTTCCCAGGAGCCTACGATACTTGGTTGGGGCAGGTTTTGACACAAATTGTTGAGCCTGTGATTAGACCTTTCCGACGTTTTAACCTTCAATTTTTGGGGTTAGATTTTACGATTATAGCTGTGGTGTTCGCTCTTAATATTTTGAGCCGCATTCTGATTATGGTATTCACATCCTTATGACATCACAAGGAGTCTATCAACATTTTCGACCTGAGGAGCATGACTTTATTGATAAAATAACACGTCTTGCTCAGCGGGTAGAAGAAACCTATGCCTATGTTTTGACGGAGTTTTTAAATCCTCGTCAAATCGAGATTGCGAAAACGGTGGTTAATCATTTTGGACTGAAAGCATTTGTGTCCAGTGATTATTATGCTAGTGAATATGCCCGTCTGATTATCGCACCAGAATATTATGTCTGTCAGGTAGAAGATTTTGAATTAGCCTTGCTTGAAGTGCGTTACCAGTCAAAATTTGCCCAGTTAAGCCATGCACAGATTATGGGAACTCTCCTTAATCATCTTGGCATTAAACGGACAGTCATCGGTGATATTTTGGTAACAGATGGCTACGCTCAGGTGTTAGTTTCGCGAAATATGTCTGATTATATTAGAATCCATACAACAAAGATAGCCAGAACGAGTGTTTCATTGAGAGAAATTCCTCTAAGCGATATCATCGTTGCAAATCAGGCTAGTCTGCAGCTAAACGTCATCGTGTCAAGTATGCGTCTGGATAAGATTCTGGCAACTGTGCTAAAGCTATCAAGAACGCAAGCTGCGCAGTTAATAGGAACAGGTAAAGTCAAACTTAATTATCAACTGATCGATAAAACAGCGACAGTTCTTCAAGTTGGAGATTTAGTTAGTGTAAGAGGGTTTGGTCGATTTTCAATTTTGAGCGATAATGGGATAACCAAAAACGGCAAATTGAAATTGACCATAGATAAGATGATACATAAATAAGGAGAATTCAATGGCACTTACAGCACTTGATATTAAAGATAAAACATTTAAAGTAAAATTCCGTGGTTATGACGAAGAAGAAGTTAATGAATTTCTAGATATTGTTGTTGAAGACTACGAAAACTTGGTTCGTCGTAACCATGAGCAAGAAAATCGTATCAAAGATTTGGAAGATAAATTGGCTTACTTTGATGAAATGAAAGAATCATTGAGCCAATCTGTTATCCTTGCTCAAGAAACAGCTGAAAAAGTGAAAACATCAGCAAACGACGAAGCAGCAAACCTTGTTAGCAAGGCGAACTACGATGCGCAACATTTGATTGATGAAGCAAAATCAAAAGCCAACCAAATTTTGCGTGATGCAACTGACGAAGCAAAACGTGTTGCTGTGGAAACAGAAGATTTGAAACGTCAAACACGCGTCTTCCACCAACGTTTGGTAGCTGCTATTGAAGGTCAACTTAGCTTGGCTAACTCACCAGAATGGAACGAATTGTTGCAACCAACAGCCGTTTATCTTCAAAACTCAGACGCAGCTTTTCGTGAAGTTGTTGAGAAAGTGTTAGACGAAGAAGTTCCAGAATTGGATGATGAGTTGTCAATGGATGCGACACGTCAATTCACACCAGAAGAAATGGAAGAATTGCAACGTCGTGTTGAAGAAAGCAACAAACACCTTGAAGAAACGCAAAAATTAGCAGCTGCTGACGACGAATCTGCTGACGCAGATACAGATGAAGCAGTTAATCTCAGCGAAACACAAACATTTAAATTGAATATCGAAGAAGACTAAGAAAAACGCGATTGTTAATCCATATTTTCAGCGAGCAGGAGATGGTGTGAGTCCTGTAATCCCTAGATTGGCAATTATCATTTTCGAATCGTTTTATCTGAATGAAGTAAGATAAAAGGGCTGACTTACCTTACGAGTCGCAGAGGGAGATTTGGTTTGACCTGATTTTTTTAGGAAAATAAAATCTCTGAACAAAGGTGGTACCACGAGCTTTCGTCCTTTTGAGGCGAAAGCTCTTTTTTATTATTTAACCCTGTCAACCTTCTGTCGTTGCTTGTGTGATGACAGTTAGATTATTTATATAAGGAGTAGCTATGAAACTAAAAGAAACGCTTAATCTTGGAAAAACAGCTTTCCCAATGCGTGCTGGGCTTCCTAACAAAGAACCAAAATGGCAGCAAGAATGGGAAGAAGCTAATATTTACGCCAAACGTCAACAATTAAACGAAGGCAAGCCTTCTTTCAACCTCCACGATGGACCTCCGTACGCTAACGGAAATATCCACGTTGGGCATGCCATGAATAAAATTTCTAAAGATATTATTGTGCGTTCAAAATCAATGTCTGGTTTCCGCGCCCCTTATGTACCTGGTTGGGACACACACGGTTTGCCAATTGAACAAGTGTTGTCCAAAAAAGGTGTGAAACGCAAAGAAATTCCATTGACAGAATACCTTGAAATGTGTCGTGAGTATGCGCTTAGCCAAGTGGATAAACAACGTAACGACTTTAAACGTTTAGGAGTTTCTGCTGATTGGGAAAATCCATACATTACTCTAAAACCAGCTTATGAAGCGGCTCAAATCCGTGTCTTTGGTGCTATGGCTGACAAAGGCTACATTTACCGTGGTGCTAAGCCAGTTTACTGGTCATGGTCATCTGAATCAGCTCTTGCGGAAGCTGAAATTGAATACCACGATATTGATTCAACTTCTCTTTACTATGCCAATAAAGTTAAAGATGGTAAAGGTGTGCTTGATACAGATACTTACATTGTCGTTTGGACAACAACACCATTTACAGTAACAGCATCACGCGCTTTGACTGTTGGTCCTGATATGGATTATGTCGTTGTGAAACCTGCTAATAATGACCGAAAATTCGTTGTTGCAGAAGGACTTTTGGATAGCTTAGCTGAAAAATTTGGTTGGGAATCATTTGAAGTTCTCGCTAAACATAAAGGTACTGAACTCGAATATATCGTTACAGAACACCCATGGGATACTGAAGTGGATGAATTGGTTATCTTGGGTGACCACGTTACACTTGATTCAGGTACAGGTGTTGTCCATACTGCCCCTGGTTTTGGTGAAGATGACTACAACGTTGGTGTTAAATACGGATTGGAAGTTTTTGTTACTGTTGACGAACGTGGTATCATGATGGAAAATGCTGGTCCAGATTTCCAAGGTCAATTCTACGATAAAGTTGTTCCAACTGTTACTGAAAAACTTGGTGACCTTTTGCTTGCTAGCGAAGCCATTACTCACTCATACCCATTTGACTGGCGTACTAAGAAACCAATCATCTGGCGTGCTGTACCACAATGGTTTGCATCAGTTTCTAAATTCCGTCGAGACATTCTTGATGAAATTGACCGCACAACATTCTATCCAGAATGGGGTCGTACACGTCTTTACAACATGATTCGTGACCGTGGCGATTGGGTTATCTCACGTCAACGTGCTTGGGGTGTGCCACTTCCAATCTTCTA
>NZ_DBPA01000046.1:0-20081 GCF_002300045.1 Streptococcus sp. UBA632
TACGTTTAGCTATGAAGGCTAATTCTAAAAACTCTTACCACTTACTAACTATCAATGATTAATCAAAATAATGAATCAATGTTTTTTCGGTCAGAATATCTGAGTAGGTGTATGATTCAACGTAAGAATTGTTGATGGCACCTGGAACATCTGAGTTTTCATTGTATTCCACGATGAACAACGATGGGTAAACTTCTGTCAAACGACCGATTTTATTTTTTTCACGTTTGCGACCATTTTCTAGTGTCAATTCAACCAATTGACCTTCATGGGCTTTGATTTCTTCTTTGATTTTTTTCATTTTGGCTACATCTGCAAATGCATCACTCATTTTATTACCATACTCCTTTTAAATGGTTTAATTGCGTTCCTCAAATGGTGCAATACTCGAAAATTTATTGTATTCCTTTTGGAAGATTAGTTTGACTGTTCCACGTGCACCTGAGCGGTTTTTCTCTAGGATAACCTCGATGGTGTTATCCTCAACAGCATCATCTTGCTCTTCCCCTTCACGACGGTAGTAATCATCACGATAAAGGAAAGCCACGATATCAGCATCTTGCTCGATAGAACCAGATTCTCGAATGTCTGACAAAACAGGACGTTTGTCTTGACGTTGCTCAACACCACGAGATAACTGACTCAAGGCAATAACAGGAACTTTTAATTCTTTTGCTAAAATCTTCAATTGACGTGAGATGTCAGAAACCTCTTGTTGTCTGTTTTCAGGACGAGTTCCTGTGATGAGCTGCAGGTAGTCAATGACAATCAAGCCCAGCCCCTCATCAAATTCTTGCGCCAATTTTCTAGCACGCGCCCTGATTTCAGTGATTTTAATCCCTGGTGTGTCGTCAATATAAATAGGTGCCTCGGCTAAAGCACCTTGAGCAATCGTTAGGTTATTCCACTCTTGATCAGTGAGTTGCCCAGTTCTTAGATGGTGTGAATCGACCATGCCTTCTGCTGCTAGCATACGATCGACCAAGCTTTCAGCTCCCATTTCCAAGGAGAAAATAGCAACTGGCTTTTCTTGTTTCGTTCCAACATTTTGAGCGATATTCAAGGCAAAAGCCGTTTTCCCCACCGCAGGACGAGCCGCTAAAATGACCAGTTGATCTGGATGTAAACCTGTTGTAATCTTATCCAAATCACGAAAACCTGTTGGCAAGCCCGTCACCTCGCTAGTCTGATGCGAACGCGCTTCAAGGTTTTCATAATTCACCTTCAAAACCTCTGAAATACGTCGGAAACCACTGCGATTGCTATGCTCATTGATATCAACCAAGGCTTTCTCAGCTCCAGCAATAAGTTCTTCCGAATCAGTCGTTCCATCATAAGCAAGGTTTACAGTTTCTGTCAAGCGTGCGATGATATTACGCAAAGTGGCTTTTTCAGCCACAATCTTTGCATAATATTCCGCATTGGCACTGGTCGGTACACTATTGACCAACTCAACAATGTAGGATAAGCCACCGATATTTTGCAAGTCCCCTTGATTGTCTAAAATCGTCCGAACGGTTGTCGCATCAATGGCTTCATTGCGATCAGAAAGAGCAATCATGGCTTTAAAAATAATCTTATGGGCGTACTTGTAAAAGTCATCTGGGCTCACATACTCACGAACGGTAATCAGTTTGTCTGGAGAAATAAAAATGGAACCTAAAACCGATTGTTCTGCCAGTAAATCTTGTGGCTGAACCCTTAATTCAAGATTCTCCGCCAATGTTTTTCACCTCCCCGTGCCTTTTTCAACAACCGATTACATTTCTTTGATGTTCAATTTGATATCTGCACTGACTTCTTTGTGCAATTTAACAGGAACTTCGATCATGCCAATCGCACGAATTGGGTGGTCTAATGCAATAGCACGTTTGTTAACTTTCAGACCGTATTGTTTTGCCAATTCTTCAACGATTTTTTTAGCTGTGATAGAACCAAAAGTGCGTCCGTCAGGACCAACTTTTTCAGAAAATTGCACGACTGTGCTTTCTTTTTCAAGTTCGACTTTCAAAGCTTTGGCTTCTGCTAAAATTTCAGCTTGCGCTTTTTCTTCTGATTTTTGTTTGCCTTTTAATTCGCCAATGGCTTGGTTTGTTGCTTCTTTAGCAAGGTTCTTTTTAATTAAAAAGTTTTGAGCATAGCCTGTTGGTACTTCTTTGATTTCCCCTTTTTTCCCTTTTCCTTTAACGTCTGCTAGAAAAATAACTTTCATCTTGCAACCTCCATATTTTCTTTTAAATCATTATCAATAACGGTAATCAACGATTGCTCGGCTTGAGCAACCGTAACATCTGACAGTTGACAGGCAGCTAGGGTAAAGTGACCTCCGCCCCCCAATTCTTCCATCATGCGTTGCACATTAATCTTGCTCCGACTGCGGGCTGAAATAGCAACCTTGTCAGGTGCAACTTTTACAATCACAAAAGTGGCTTCAATACCAGCCAAGGATAACATGGTATCTGCAGCTTTACTAGCTGTAACCTTACTGTAAATCGTTCCCTCTTCACCACTTGCAATGATGATATTATCATACAACTTACGCCCTCGAAGAATCAATTCATTTACCAAACGATATTCTTCAAAATCAGTTTGAGAGATGTTTTGAATTTCGACGGTATCGCTACCTTGAGATCTGAGGTAACTAGCCACATCAAAGGTTCGGCTGGTTACGCTAGCTGAAAAATTCTTCGTATCTAACATGATACCAGCCATTAAGATACTAGCTTGAAACTTACTAAGTCGTCTCTTTGAATTCTGAAATTGAATCAGCTCACTCACCAATTCACTCGCGCTGCTTGCACCACTTTCAATGAAAGATAGTATCGCATTCTCTGGGAAATTACTATCTCTGCGGTGATGGTCCACAACAATCACATATGTAAACTTCTTGTAAAGTCTATCTGACAAGGTCAAATCTACTTTGGAGTGATCCACCATGATTAGAAGGGACTTTTCCGTTACCATGTGAAGAGCCTGATCCACAGTCACCAATTTCGTTCTACCCTCTTCCTGCAGCCGTTTAATGGCACGCTTGATGTCGGGGCTCATCTCGTTGGGATCGTAAACTACGTAAGCCTCTTCGATGATATTGCTGGCAAAAAATTGCATCCCAACAGCAGCTCCAAGAGCGTCCATGTCCAAGTTTTTATGCCCCACTGTAAACACACGGTCAACACCTTTAATGTGATCAGAAATAGCAGTCATCATGGCACGTGTCCGTGTCCGTGTTCGCTTAACTGTTGATACCGAACCACCTCCAAAATAAAGGGGTTTTTTATATTCACCATTTTCGCAAACAACAACTTGGTCACCCCCACGAACAAGGGCCGTATTAAGATTTTGAAGGGCTATTCTACCGATTTGCTCATGGTTATCATCTCCATAAGAAACCCCCATACTCAAGGTCAGAGGCAATTTATACGATTCTTTTACCTGCTTTCGAAAATCTTCTAAGACGGTAAATTTGTCCTCAATTAAACTGCTCAAAACAGCATAATCTGTAAAGAAATAAAAGCGGTCCATATCCACTCGACGGTAAAAGATATTCTTTGTCTTTGTAAAATTCGATATGAAATTAACGATAAAACTATTGATTTGTGACGTTTCGGCATCTGATAAATCATCCGTCACATCATCATAGTTATCAATCGAAATAATCCCAATTACAGGACGCAACAAAGCAGCATCCCCCAACTGGCGATTTCCCATCGAACTGTCAAAAAAGTAAAAAATACCAGACGACGAATCGATATAAGAAGAATACTTGTTACCATTAAGCTCAAAGGTTTGACTGGCATCTCCTTCACGTTTGTTGCTGATAATCTCTTGAATGAGATCTGCCTCAAACTCCCCTTCCTCACTAGTAAAAATCAACTCAGAATAGGGATTAAACCACTCCACCTCATTGGTTTCTTGGTCAAATTGAACCACACCAACAGGCATTTGTTCCAACAAATTCTTTAAATTGACCTCAGTCTGGTCATTTAATAGCTCAACTTGTTCCAACTCTGAAAACTCATAGCTTTCTTTTTGGTAATACAAAAGCGCAACAAGTGAAAGCACGACCAAAAAACTAGCGAGCAAAATAGGTGTTTGTGTATGAGCAAGCCTAATGCAAATCGCTAAAATACTAAATAAAATGAAGCCTATCATCACCAAATGAATGGTTGCAAATCGAAATCTTTTCATTGAATAACCTCTTAGTATGTTATTATACCATAAAACAGCCCTATTTAGTAGAGCTGTTAGGCTAAGAGATTGAAAAATATAGTCTTAATTTTGTGAGTGTTTATAGCGTTTTTGTTTGCCTTCCAGATATACCATCAAAATAGAAATATCAGCTGGATTCACCCCTGAAATACGACTAGCTTGACCGATGGTTTCTGGATTGATTTTCTTGAATTTTTGACGGGCTTCTGTCGCAATAGAATCAATGTCATCCCAATCAATATTGGCTGGAATGCGTTTTTCTTCCATTCGTTTCAACTTTTCGACTTGGTCGAGAGCTTTATTGATGTAACCTTCATACTTTATTTCAGTTTCTAACAGTTCAATAACTTTGCTATCCAATTCTTCCTCAGCTGGTCCGACAAAGCTTGTGGCAATGTCATAAGTGATTTCAGGACGACGCATGAATTCTTTGGCTGTTAAGGCATCTGTTAAAGGTTTAAATCCTAGTGCTTCAATGCGTTCGTTGGTTTCTTTGATAGGTTTTAATTTAACAGTTGACAATCTTGTCAACTCGTTGTCAAATTGACGTTTACGCTCTTGGAAACGTTGGTAACGGTCATAATCTACCAATCCAACACGATGACCGATTTCTGTCAAACGCATATCAGCATTATCATGACGCAAAATCAAGCGGTATTCTGCACGGCTAGTCAACAAACGGTAAGGTTCCAAAGTCCCTTTTGTAACCAAATCATCAATCATAACGCCAATGTAGGCGTCACTGCGTTTCAAAATCAATTCTGGTTTTCCTTGGACTTTCAAGGCAGCATTGATACCAGCTACAATTCCTTGCCCAGCGGCTTCTTCATAACCAGATGTTCCGTTAGTTTGACCTGCTGTAAACAAACCTGAAATGGTCTTTGTTTCAAGGGTTGCACGCAATTGGTGTGGCAAAACAATATCGTACTCAATCGCATAACCCGTGCGCATCATTTCTGCATTTTCAAGACCTTTGATAGAATGCACCAAATCCTTTTGAACATCTTCAGGCAGACTGGTTGACAAGCCTTGAATATACACTTCCTCTGTTTCACGACCTTCTGGTTCTAAGAATAACTGATGGCGTTCTTTATCCGCAAAACGCACAATCTTATCTTCAATAGATGGGCAATAACGAGGTCCCACCCCTTTGACAATTCCTGAGAACATCGGTGCACGATAAAGGTTTTTATTGATAATATCGTGACTGTCTTGGTTGGTGTAGGTCAACCAGCAAGGAATTTGGTCTTTCAGGTAATTTTCATCCTTAGACATAAATGAGAAATGATTTGGGTTCTCATCTCCAGGTTGAATCTCGGTTTCATCGTAATTAATAGAACTTGCCTTCACACGCGGTGGTGTTCCTGTTTTGAAACGTCCAATTTCAAGCCCAAGTTCTTTCAAATTATCCGCCAACCCAACAGAAGCCAAGCTATTATTTGGACCAGATGAATATTTCAACTCTCCTAAAATAATTTCCCCACGAAGAGCAGTTCCTGTTGTGATGATCACAGCCTTAGCTGAAAATTTCTGATTTGTCGCTGTACGCACCCCAACAACTTTGCCATCTTCAACCAAAATTTCCTCAATCATCGATTGACGCAATGTCAAGTTTTCTTGTTGCTCAACGGTATGTTTCATTGTTTGAGAGTAAAGAGCTTTGTCCGCTTGGGCACGAAGGGCACGCACAGCAGGACCTTTACCTGTGTTGAGCATTTTCATCTGAATATAGGTTTTGTCAATATTTCGTCCCATTTCACCGCCAAGAGCGTCAATTTCACGGACGACAATCCCTTTTGCAGAGCCACCAATGGCAGGGTTACATGGCATAAAAGCCAACATCTCTAGGTTAATGGTCGCTAGAAGGGTTTTACACCCCATACGAGCTGATGCCAAACTCGCTTCAACACCAGCATGCCCAGCACCAACAACAATTACATCATAATGTTCAGAAAATTCATGTGTCATGGTTCACCACAATATCACGTAAACATCCTTCAGCAATGTTTACGAAAAGCTTTCCTTTCCAACTAAAATCAAATGACTAAAAACACAAAAAATAGCCAAAGCCTCGAAAATCGCACGTCAAAAAACGTACCATTCTCATGAGCTTTGACCATCATGAATATTGTTATGGTTATTGTATCAAATCAGTTTCAAATGTCAAATATCTTGCTGATTATTTTAACCATTTTGTTAGCAACTTACTTTACAGACTTGTCAACTAAATGTATTGGCAAGCAACGCCATTTTTATAGGCCATATCAATGATACCGCCGCCTAGGCATTCTTCACCGTCATAGAAAACAACGGCTTGGCCTGGTGTGATGGCACGTTGTGGTTCAGCAAAGACAACTTCTGCCTTGTCCCCTTTTACATGAACCGTCACTTTTGAGTCTGGTTGACGGTAACGGAATTTGGCCGTCACTTCCATTGTAAATTCTTCAGGCATTTCACGTGTAAAATGAACGCTTGAAGCGTCAAGGCTAGTTGACATGAGTGATTCATGGTAGAAACCTTGACCAACGTAAAGAATGTTTTGTGACAAATCTTTTCCGACAACAAACCAAGGTTGGTTATCGCCACCTTGTTGTCCACCGATACCAAGGCCGCCACGTTGACCAATAGTATAATACATCAAACCAGCGTGTTCGCCCATATCACGACCATCAACTGTCATCATACAACCTTTTTGCGCTGGCAAATAATGACTAAGGAATTCTTTGAAGTTCTTTTCACCGATAAAACAAATACCTGTTGAATCTTTTTTCTTGGCTGTGGCAAGTCCTGCACGTTCTGCAATTTTACGAACTTCAGGTTTTTCCAAATGCCCAAGAGGGAACATCACTTTTTGCAATTGTTCTTGTGATAATTGACTCAAGAAGTAAGTTTGGTCTTTGTTATTATCGGCCCCACGTAGCATATGAACAGTACCGTCTTCATCACGAGAAACTTGGGCATAATGTCCAGTTGCTACATAATCAGCTCCAAGCGTCATGGCATAATCAAGAAAGGCCTTAAATTTAATTTCCTTGTTACACATCACGTCTGGATTTGGTGTGCGTCCTGCTCGGTATTCTGCTAAGAAATACTCGAAAACGCGATCCCAATACTCTTTTTCAAAGTTTACAGAGTAGTAAGGAATGCCGATTTGGTCAGCAACAGCTGCTACGTCTTTGTAATCTTCGGTTGCCGTACAGACACCGAATTCGTCTGTGTCGTCCCAGTTTTTCATGAAAACACCAATAACATCATAACCTTGCTCTTTTAAAAGCAAAGCTGTCACTGACGAATCAACGCCTCCACTCATACCGACAACAACACGTGTTTTTGAATTATCTGTCATGATAATCCTCCCATCAAGATATTTTTTTCCAACATAGGCTTGAAGGGCCCAGTTTTTCAAAAATCGATTTGAAGGTCGATTTTGAATGCGTGAAACCACGCAACTTCTATTATACCATGAAATAGTATTTCTGTAAGTCTTTTACCCGTAATGACAAAGCTTTTCTCTTTTAACATCGTTTACCCTTTTTCATTCCTCTGTTATAATAAGAAAGCATAGATTAACAAAGGAGTTCGCATGAAAAACCTTAAATTCCAATCTGTATTTGATATTATTGGTCCTGTGATGATTGGTCCTTCAAGTAGCCACACGGCTGGGGCTGTTCGTATTGGAAAAGTCGTCAACTCGATTTTTGGAGAAATTCCTGACACAGTGACCTTTCATCTGTACAATTCATTTGCCAAAACCTACCGTGGACACGGAACAGATAAAGCTTTAGTAGCAGGTATTCTTGGAATGGATACCGACAATCCTGACATTAAAAACTCACTAGAAATTGCGCATCAAAAAGGTATCCGCATTTATTGGGATATTCTCAAAGATAGCAATGCGCCGCACCCCAACACAGCGAAAATCACTGTGGAAAAAGGCGATAAAACCATGAGTATTACGGGTGTATCCATCGGCGGAGGAAATATCGAGGTCACCGAGCTAAATGGTTTTTCGGTATCTCTGAAGATGAACACACCAACATTGATTATTGTTCACCAAGACATTCCTGGAATGATTGCCAAGGTTACCGATATTCTCTCAGCCTATCATATCAATATTGCTCAAATGAACGTGACGCGTGAAAGTGCGGGAGAAAAAGCTATTATGATTATTGAAGTGGACTCACGCGACTGTCATGAAGCCGTTGAGAAGATTCAACAAATTCCACATTTACACAATGTTAATTTCTTTGATTAAAAAGGAGAGGTATGTTTTATTCTATAAAAGAACTGGTCGAACAAGCTAACAGTCGTTTCGACGGTCATATTGCCGAATTGATGATTGCTACGGAAATGGAATTGAGCGGTCGCAGTCGTGACGAAATTTTGCATATCATGACACGCAACCTCGAAGTCATGAAACAATCTGTCATCGACGGCTTAACGCCAAGCAAATCCATCAGCGGATTAACTGGGGGAGATGCCGTCAAAATGGACGCCTATCTCAAATCTGGTAAAACCCTATCTGACACCACTGTTCTGACAGCCGTTCGCAATGCCATTGCCGTTAATGAACTGAATGCCAAAATGGGACTGGTTTGTGCCACACCGACTGCGGGGTCTGCTGGTTGTTTACCAGCTGTTTTAACAACAGCGATTGACAAACTCAATCTTTCTGAAAAAGAGCAGCTAGACTTCTTGTTTACGGCTGGAGCTTTTGGCCTTGTTATTGGAAATAACGCTTCTATTTCAGGTGCCGAAGGAGGGTGTCAAGCGGAAGTTGGCTCTGCCTCTGCCATGAGTGCGGCTGCCTTGGTTCAAGCTGCTGGTGGTTCTGCCTTTCAAGCCAGCCAAGCGGTTGCCTTTGTCATTAAGAATATGCTTGGGCTTATTTGTGACCCTGTTGCTGGTCTGGTAGAGGTTCCTTGTGTCAAACGTAATGCTCTAGGTTCTAGTTTTGCCCTCGTTGCCGCTGATATGGCCTTGGCTGGTATCGAATCACAAATTCCAGTGGATGAAGTTGTCGATGCCATGTATCAAGTTGGTTCAAGCCTACCGACAGCTTTCCGTGAAACTGCAGAAGGCGGTCTAGCAGCCACACCAACTGGACGACGCTTACAAGCTCAGATTTTTGGGGATTAAGTTAGATATTTTAGTATTTCGATACCAAAACATCTAACTTGACATAGTTGTCAATACAAAGTTGACACAGTTTACAAAGGAGTAAATATGACATCTGTTTTATTCGACCTCGATGGAACATTGGTAAATTCTAGTCCTGGCATTCTTGCTGCCTTTCATTTTGCTTTTGAACGATTACAACTTCCTTTACTAACAGATAAAGAATTGTCAACATTTATTGGTCCACCTTTGGAAGTCACTTTTGCCCAATATTTCACAGAAAAAGATGATATTGACCGTGCCATACAAACGTTTCGTGAGTACTATAATCAAAAAGGTGTCCACCAAGTTTCACTTTATCCTGGGATTGCTGACTTGTTGGAGGAATTAAATCGCCTAGGCTACTCTTTATACGTCACAACCAGTAAGCATGAACCCATGGCCCAACTCATGTTGACAGAACTTGGCATTATGAAGTATTTCAAACAAGTTTATGGCTCTACGCCTGAACATTTTCATAAAGCTGATGTGATTGCAACCTGCCTCAAAGACCACCAACTCCCACTTGATACAACGGCTATTATCGGGGATACCAAATTTGATATGATTGGTGGAAAAGAAACAGGTATCCGTACTATTGGGGTAACTTGGGGCTTTGGTAGTAGCGAGAGTTTGAAAGAACATGATGCAGAAACCATCTGCCAAACGCCACAAGATGTGCCAAAAGCTCTTCAAGATTTACAATAATAGTTAAAAGCAACCTTTTCTTAGGTTGCTTTTTTGTAACATTATCAATAGCAAAAAAAGAAGGTTGCAATAACCTTCTTTTTGATTTATCTATGATACTTATCTTAGTACCAACCGTTAGCATTCCAGAAAGCCAAGGCTGCTGACCATGAACCGTAGCGGCTTGCTACATAAGCGTCTGCAACGCGTTCTTGGTTTTCAGGTGAAAGGTCACCGTTAAGATAAGATGAAGTCAATTGGTAACGACCATAGTATTGTCCGTTTTGTGCTGTGTAGCTACCGCTTGATTCACGTTGTGCGATTGTTTCTTTCGCTGCTGCATCTGATGAGCTAAGTGATGATGAGTAGCTTGAAGTTGTTGTAGTTGCTGCAGGTGCAGATGCTTCAACAGCGGGTGTTTCGCTAGCTGTTTGTGCAGGCGCTGCTGCTGCGTCCAATTCAATTGTTTGACCAACAGTGATGAAGTGGATATCAGAAATACCGTTTACTGATGCCAAGTAGTCAACTGTTGTGTTGTGTGCTGAGGCAATCTTAGAAAGAGTATCTCCTGATTGAACAGTATAAGAATCAGCTTTAGCTACTGATGGGGCCAATAAAGCCGCTGCGAATGCTGCACCAGCAACTCCTAACTTAACTGATTTAGATTTTGTTTTTAAAATATTGTTTTGCATTATATGCTCCTTTTGATTTCTAACTTAGTACAGGATATATAATACAGGGTTTATGTTACCTCCGTTTTAGTCTTTTGTTAAGAATGTTACAAAAAGATTGATATAACATAAAGAAAACGCATTCAAAAACAGGTTTTAGCTTTCTTTAAGGAAAAATAAGGCTATTCCCAAGGCAAATAATACCATTAACGCCATGGTATCACGACTTTGCCATTGCAAGATACGGTATTTGCTTCTACCTTCTCCTCCTTGATAACCGCGTGCCTCCATCGCCAAGGCCAGAGCATCCGCACGTTTAAAGCTAGAGGCAAACAAAGGAATTAAAATCGGAATGATGGATTTTACCTTTTGGAGAAGGTTTCCTTCACCAAAATCCACCCCACGCGCCCTCTGAGCGTTCATAATACGTGTGGTATCGTCCATCAAAGTTGGCACAAATCTCAAACTCAAAGACAACATCAAGCCAATTTCGTAAGCAGGTACCTTCAAACGTGCAAAGGGCTTCAAGAGTGATTCTACCGCATCAGCTAGACTCAGTGGCGTTGTGGTTAAGGTCAAAAGAGTTGAAAAACAGATAATCAACACAAAACGAATGAAAATCAAAATTGCTTGACTAAGCCCGTAACTGGTAATCTTTAGAAAACCAAGTTGAAAGTAAGTTTCACCACCATGAGTGAAAAACATCTGAAATAAGGTAGTAAATAGAATAATACCAATCATAGGCTGAATGCCCTTTAAAAAGAAGCTTAATTTTAACTGCGATAGCAAAATGATAACCAAAGTAAAGCCAATCATGATGGCATTGGTGACGACATTATTCGCCCAAAAAACGATAATGACATAAGCAATCATAGCCAGCAACTTACTTCTTGGGTCTAGTCGGTGAATCAACGAATTTCCTGGGACGTAGCGTCCTAGTATCAATTTATCCATGTGTAATAACCTCTACAAATTCCTCTATCGTAATCGGAAGATTCTCCAATTTTAGCCCCCTATCCACTAAATCTTGGGCAAAT
Source organism: Streptococcus sp. UBA632 (assembly GCF_002300045.1). Classification (NCBI taxonomy): domain Bacteria; kingdom Bacillati; phylum Bacillota; class Bacilli; order Lactobacillales; family Streptococcaceae; genus Streptococcus; species Streptococcus sp. UBA632. The sequence goes on from NZ_DBPA01000046.1 coordinate 11,762, forward strand.
TGAGTGATTTTAGGGACTCCTAGTTGTTTGCTCTTCATAAAGGCAACATCTTGAAAAATAGTTTTAGGATGCCCTGAGCGGACCAAGTGCCCACCTTCTAGGATATTAACATGGTCAGCGTAGTTAGCAACGTCATCCATTAAATGAGTCACAAGGACAATTGTCATGCCATTTTGGTGTAAGGTTTTAAATAGGGTCATTAATTCACGGCGTCCTTTGGGGTCAAGACCAGCTGTTGGTTCATCCAAGACCAAAATATCTGGTTCCATGGCTAAAATACCTGCAATCGCCACGCGCCTCATCTGACCACCTGAAAGTTCAAAAGGATTTTTATCAAAAAATTCCTGACCGATACCCACCATGGCTAATTTATCACGTGCGATATCTTCGGCTTCTTCTTTTGACACACCAAAATTTTGCGGACCAAAAGCGACATCTTTGAGAACGGTTTCTTCAAAGAGCTGACTTTCTGGAAATTGAAATACCAAGCCCACTTTTTTACGAACAGACTTGATCTCTTTGTTTTTAGAATCGGCTGTTATCTTAACATCATCCACCAACACACAGCCCTTAGTGGGGACATTTAAACCATTTAGCAACTGCATAATCGTTGACTTTCCTGAACCTGTATGACCAATGAAAGCGGTATAAGAGCCCTCTGTAATGCTTAAGTTAATGTTAAAAAGGGCACGCCCTTCAAAAGGTGTCCCCGCTTGGTATGTATAATCTACGTTTTCAAGAGTAATTCCCATAATTGATCCTCTAAATCTTTTTCTGTCAGGTAGTTTTGGGTAAAATCAAAGCCTTTGTCTTTTAAAGCTGAGATGAGATTTGTCGAAAATGGAACATCAAGCCCCAAGGTTAGCAAGTCATCCCCTCTATTAAATAATTCTTCTGGGGTTGAGCTAGATTCCACTTTTCCTTTTTTCATGACCAAGACGCGGTCACTTAAAGCCACCTCATCCAAATCATGCGTGATAGAAACCACTGTCATCTGATATTGCTTGCGAATCTCTCTAATCGTTTTGATGAGCTCTAGGCGACCTTCTGGATCCAACATACTCGTCGCCTCATCCAAAATAATAATATCAGGCTGCATGGCTAGAGCTCCAGCGATAGCCACACGTTGTTTTTGACCACCTGAAAGACGTGACGGCTCTCGGTCAGCAAATTCAGACATGCCAACCAAGTCCAAAGCCTTTGCCACGCGTTCCTTCATCTCATCCAAGGGAATGCCTTTGTTTTCAAGACCAAAAGCCACATCGTCTTCAACCGTAGCGCCGACAAATTGGTTATCTGGGTTTTGAAACACCATGCCTATCTTGTGGCGAATATCCCAGACATTGTCTTCGGTCAATAAATCACCTTCGATAAAAATCTGCCCAGATTCTGCAGCCAATAAACCGTCTAACAAACGTACCGTGGTCGATTTTCCTGATCCATTATGCCCAATAATAGACAACCACTCCCCTCGTTTCACGTGAAACGATAAATCATCCAAAGTGTTGTGTTCTTGATTAACATCGTATTTGAAGGTCAAATGCTTCACGTCAATGCTATTTGATGTCATTTAAACGTATCCTCAAACAGGAATCCTGCTTTTCTGAAATAATCATACCCTGAGTAAATGGTGAAGATAAGAGCAACATAAAGTAAAATGGTTCCTATCAATGTGAAGTGACATAATAGGAAAATAATAGAAAACATTTGTGTAAATGTTTTGATTTTCCCAGGCATTTCTGCCGCCAAAACCGTTCCACCATTTTCAACTAATAACAAACGCAAACCTGTAACTGCCAATTCACGGCACACAATAATAGCTGCAATCCAAGCTGGTACCATATTCATAGCCACCAACATGATAAAGGCTGTCATGACTAGCATCTTATCTGCTAATGGGTCAGCAAATTTACCAAAATTGGTCACAACTTTCCAGCGTCTTGCCAAATAACCGTCTAAATAGTCTGTGATGCTCGCGATGGCAAAGATTGCCGCAGCGACAATATGACCAGTCATGTTATTCCAAAAAACCAAAACCAGAATAAACACAGGTATCATGACGATACGCGCCAAGGTTAGTAGATTGGGGATATTTTCTTTTTTTATCATGTTCATTTTCATCCTATTGAATATTAAGTGTAATATAACTCAAAGTTGTGCTTGTGATGGCTGAAGTATCAACTTTTTGTCCGTTAATTGTTACTGTAACACCTTTTGTCACTCCTAGAGTAATCACTGATGATTTAGTTCCTGAAGCAAGGGTTGCAGAGTAACTTGTTGTACCTGTTGAAGAAAGGAGAACCCCTGAATCTCCTGAGGCTGAGTTGGTAACAGATACCCAACTGCTGTCAGCTCCTGATAACGAAATATCAACCGTCACAGTGTCTGGTACATTTGATAGATTCACAGTCAAATTGCTACCACCACCTTCTGTCGTCATTTTCAACTTGTTGTCAGACGATGATGAACTTGTTGACGTTGATGTTGATTCAGAAGAGCTTGAACTACTTGTCGACGATTTGCTATAAACGACAGAATAATCGGTATTCGCAGTGCGGCGGTCGCTTTGCAATTGATTCCACGTTACCAATGACACAAATGCCAAAATTCCCAAAGCCACCAAAGAAAGGAGGATAATCGGAATATAAGACGCTGTCACTTCTTCATTTTTATGACGGCTTGAACGTGAGCCAACTACCATATCATCTGTTCTCACGTTTTGAGAAACACGTTGTGTGCTTGTTGGTGTTTCTGTTTTGTAAGGGACTGCTTTAGAAGTAGGTGCAGCTTGTTTTGGTGCTGGTGCCTTTTTGTCTTCCTTAACAGGTTTAGCTGCTCTTTGCTTACGGTATTTCGCCAATAAATCAGCCGTATCCAAATGAACACATTCCCCATACTTTTGTATGAAATCTTCAATCTGATTTTCAGGAATTAATTGAAACTGCTCCAATTCCAAGGCTAACAGATAAGACGATGAAATGGAGGTTTTTTCTTCAACTTCTTCTAATGTGAGATGTTGTGCAACTCGACTTTCTCTTAAAATATCACCAATCGTTTGTTCTTTCATGTAAAGTTATCCTTTAATAAAAATATAATCAGTTCTATTATAGCAAAATTTTCACAGTATTTCGCTTTTATTTTGGCAAGATTGTGAATTCTGTGACGTCAGCTGTTTTCAGAAAATGCATTCCTGTTTCCACTACTTCTGTGAAAGTAAGACTTTCCAAGAGCGTTGGAATAGTAAAATAATCGCCCTTACCAAGATAATTCACAAACTGCATCCCCAACTGCTCAATAGAATCCAATTCTCTAAAAAATGCCCCGTATAATTCTCTTTTGACAATCGTAAAATGTTCTTCTGACAAGTCAGCTAAGGCTGCGCTGTCATGACTAACCTTATCCAAATGCTTTCTGATTTGATTGAGCATGGCAATCGGTTCTAAAGTATCTAGCGACACCATGACAAATTGAAAGGCTGAGTGGATTTCCATTTCAAAATCAAACGAATCGTCGATATAACCTTTTTTATAAAGGTCTTGATAATAATGGGAAGTCCAACCAATCACCATACCAAAAAAGAGTTTTAAAGCCAGTTCTTGTCGCAAAACAGATTGGTGACTCTCAAGCGGTTGCCCACGAAAACCAATAGCAATCTTAGGCTGCGTAATATCCATTTGAATATTGCTGCGTGGCACGACAGGGTGGTAAGCTAACGCCTCTTTTTCAATCACGCTCTTATCAGCAGGCGTTTTTTCCTCATCTTTTTCAGTCAAAGAAGCCAAAACAGCGTCTTTATCAAAATGACCGACCAAAACTAAGGTCATATTGTCAAGTTTATAAAACGTTTGATGACTCTCCTGCAAATCAGCCAAGGTCATTTTTTCCAAACTAGCATTGCTACCTGCGATATCTGTCGCCAAGGCTGTATTGGGGTAAAGATTTTCAAGAACACCTTGATACAAGCGATAATCAGCATCATCTTGATACATGGCAATCTCTTGCCTGATAATGTCTTTTTCCTTTAAAACCGATACTTCTGTCATAGAAGCTTCTAAGATAAAGTGCCGCAACACATCAAGGTTTTCATTGACCTTATCAACGGTTGAAAAATAGAAACACGTTTTATCAAAAGTCGTAAAGGCATTGACCTCAGCACCTAAATCAGTGAACTGAGTTGTAACGTCCTTTCCTTCTGCCATTTCAAATAATTTATGCTCTAAAAAGTGAGCCAAACCTTCTGTATCTTGTTTCAAATGGTTATTACTAATGAATTGGGTATCCATCGAACCATATTGAACGCTGAGTAAAGCAAAGGCTTCCTTAAACTCATTTTTTGGAATCAAATAGACGGTTAGACCATTTTGCAAAGTGGTTGAATAAACCGTTTCTTGACTATCTAAAAAAGTGTGTTCATTTAAAGTAACCATCTATTTTCCCTCCAAAAAGTAGAGTGCTTGCAAGGCTATCTCTTTTGAATAAGCTACAACATCTGCTTTACAAACATTGTCAACCTCTTTGACTAAAGTGTCAACACCACGACTACCTATGCCATGATAGTCATTATACACCCGCTCAATAGTCGCTTTAGGCGAATCGCCAGATAGGACAACGTTTGTTTTTATCAGTTCTTTCGTACGGTTCAAAAAGGTTTCTGAGAATCGTCCTGATTTCAAATGGGACAATTGCTTGTTGATAAGTTTTAAAACCTTCATCTGATTCTCAGCGTCAATCCCAGCGTAAACATTGAGTAAACCCGTGTAAATATCAAAGCAACTGCCAATCGTATAGGCCAAACCTTCTTTTTCACGTAATTCCTCAAATAAACGCGAATGTGAAAAACCGCCAAATAAACCATTGAAGACTAATAAAGTCGCGTAATCTTCATCAAAATAGCGTGTTGGAAAATAATACCCCAACTGTAAGACCGACTGGCTGACTTCTCTCGTTTCTACCTGTTCTCGAATAACATTGCTCTTGTCTTGGTTGTAAGCAAAACGCAAGGTTTTGTCACGATTTTCAAACGGGAATTTATTGAACAACTGCAACATACGGTAGTCATCAAATTCTCCCAGTAAAAAGATGTCCAACTGGTCTTCTCTAAGCATTTTTTGAAATTCTTGGTAGGCGGTGTAGGAATTTTCAGCAGCAACCAAATCAGCCGTACCATACTTAGACACTTGAAAAACAGGGCTATCGTAGAAAATCTTCTTCAAGCCTAACTCACTACTGTAAAAACTATCATCATTATCCACTCGTAAATACTGAATCAAATTGGCTTGCTCAATGTCAAAAAGCTTCGTCTGGTACTGTTCAACAGTGATAAGAGGCGAAAACAAGGTGTGATACAAAAAATCAATAATATCTTCTAAAATATTTTCTCCTGTCTTGACCAGACGATTTTTCAAGAAAGAGATTTCGATATCCACGATATGCACTAAGCCTTTGGTTGAAACCTTAGTTGACAAACTAGCCCCGTAAAGACTAGCCAAACGTTCTCTGAATCGCTGAGCTGTCGGATAAGTCGCATTTGCCGTTGCTAAAATCTGTGCCACCAAGACACGTTTTGCTACGGTTTCCTGCTGAAATTCTCCCGAAAAGCGAAAGGTTAGGTGGTTCATTTTAAATTGTTCGTTTTGGATTAGGTGTAACGCCACGCCATCAACTAATTTCATGATAAATTCCTTACTAAAAAACCTTAATTACCTAAAATTATACCATGTTTATGTTATAATTACTTGGACTACAGAATGGAGAATGCAATGAAATACACATTATTTGATGATTTTATCACCTTACAAGCCTTGTTAAAAGAACTTGGCATTATCAAAAGCGGAGGTGCTGTCAAAGGCTACTTGGCTGAAACCGCTGTACTTTTTAATGGAGAGGATGAAAAACGCCGTGGAAAAAAACTTCGTGTTGGTGATGTTATTACAATCCCACACGATGCCCTTGAAATTGAAATCGTAGAACCAACACCTGCTGAAAAAGAAGAACACCAACAAGAAATGGCTGAAAAAAAACGTGTGGCTGACTTGGTTAAAACCTTGAATAAGCAAGCAAAAACCAAAACCAAGAAAGACCAACCAAAACAAAATAAAACACGCAAGCCAGTTCGTTTCCCAGGAACTTAACATGTGGATTCAAAAAATCACTTTAAAAAACTACCGCAATTACACTCAAGAAGAATTGACCTTTTCTTCTGGTTTGAATGTCCTTCTTGGTAAAAATGCCCAAGGAAAAACGAATTTCCTTGAAGCCATTTATTTTTTAGCTCTGACCAGAAGCCACCGCACACGAACAGATAAGGAACTCATTCATTTTCAACAGCAAGACCTTTCGGTATCAGGTTTGTTGCAGCGTTCCAACGGTCGAACAACCTTGGATATTCAGCTGTCAAGCAAAGGGCGCTTCACCAAGGTCAATCACCTCAAACAAGCCAAACTGTCTGATTACATCGGAACAATGACCGTTGTTTTGTTTGCTCCTGAGGATTTACAACTTATCAAAGGGTCACCTAGCTTGCGTCGTAAGTTCGTAGATATTGATTTGGGGCAAATTAAACCGATTTACCTATCTGATTTATCCCAGTACAACCATGTGCTAAAGCAGCGCAATACCTATCTCAAAACAGCAGCAAAAGTGGACGCTCAGTTTTTAGACGTTTTGGATGAGCAATTAGCAGAATTTGGTAGCCGCGTCATCCAGCAACGGTTGCAATTTATAGCCAGTATGGAACAAGAAGCTGACCGCTACCATCACACCATTTCAAACCAAACAGAGCACCTGAAAATACACTACAAATCTTCCATTCCATTTACAGAAACAACGAACTTAAAAGAACATTTTTTACAAGCTTTGCAAAAAGCACGCCAACGTGATTTACTCAAAAAAACGACCAGCGTTGGACCACATCGGGATGATTTAGCCTTTTTTATCAACGATATGCCCGCTGGTTTTGGCAGTCAGGGACAGCATAGAAGCCTAATCTTGTCTCTCAAAATGGCAGAGGTGGAACTTATCCAACAAAATACAGGCGATTATCCTATTTTATTACTTGATGACGTGATGAGTGAGTTGGACAATTACCGTCAAACAGAATTGCTCAAAATGATTATTGAAAAGAACGTTCAAACCTTCATCACTACGACAAGCCTTGACCATCTTACCCAAAAACCAAAAGACCTAAAAGTCTTTACCGTTACTAACGGCGTGATACAAGAAAAAGCTGAGTCTTAAGACTCAGCTTTTTTATTGCTTACGTTGACAAAGTTGTCAAGGCTTAATATGATTTAACAAATCCAAGTAAGACTGCTCCGACGATGAAGCAAGCAATACCAATGGTCAACCAACGCATTTCCTTGCGTGTTTTGGTTTCTCCCAAGAACAAGATACCACCAACGATAGAAATGACAACCCCTAATTGTGAGAAACTAAAGGCAATAGCCAATCCTGCTTTAGCAGCAGCTAAAAGCATAAAGATGTTACCAACTCCCCACATCAAACCAACCAAGGTATTTTTAAGAACAACTGGTTCAAATTGAATTCGGAATTTCATGAAAATCATAGCTCCCAAAACCATACCAACTGACATTGGGAAAATAACAGCTAGTGCGTCAAATTTCATGATGTTGTTAAACAAAATCGTGTATGACAAATAACCAACAGTTGAGTAAGTTAAGGCACGGAAACCTTTACCAAAGTCTGTCATTTTATTTGTTTCAGCGTTGTCAGAATCACGTTTACTTGTAAAGTAGAATCCGATAACCAATAAGATTAGGGCAATGATACCAAGTGTGTATTGAATTGGTTTGCTCCATTCACCAAAGACAATAGCACCAATCAAGCTACCAAATACCAATTGGGCACCACTAGACAATGGATTCCCGACAGAAACCCCCATATACTGCATGGCACGGAATTGACCGTTTTGCCCCATAGACCAAAGCATTCCCCCAATGATACCGAAAACCCAGAGGGAAACTGACATTTCTGGTCGAACAAACAACCAAACCACAAATGCAAACAAAAGGGCACCTAATGTCATCCCTAACGTTTGTTGATTGGGTTTACCACCAATTTTATTACTAACAAAACCAATACTTCCCCATGCGAACATAGGAACTAATGCATATAAAATACCTTGCATGTCTTCTCCTTTATTATCTTGATTTACAAATAGTCTAAAAAGTATCCGTTTACATTATGATGAAAATTTTTTACACTTTTTTGCAAACATAGTTATATATTTTACCATAATTTTCATTATTTTGTAAAGGAAATAATGGATTTATGTCAAATAAAAAGAGAGGACGCTTGTCCT
>NZ_DBPA01000024.1:0-403 GCF_002300045.1 Streptococcus sp. UBA632
ATTGAAACCTTTGCCAAATCCCTCAAATACGACGTCAAAGATTTCGCTCAGGTTGCTTTATTGGCACAACACCCCGTGGACCTAGGCTCAAAATGCACGGTTTTCATGAATTCAAAAGTCAAACAAGTGCAAAAAGAAGGGGCAACCGTGGCAGATATTTCAGCAGGATTGTCTTATTCAGTCATCAAAAATGCCTTGTACAAGGTTATCAAACTCAAACGCCCTGAAGATTTAGGGGAAAAAATCGTGGTTCAGGGAGGAACCTTCTACAATGAAGCGGTACTTCGTGCCTTTGAATTGGTCAGCGAACGCGAAGTGGTTCGCCCAAGCATTGCTGGTCTAATGGGAGCTTACGGCTGTGCCATCATTGCTCAGGAAAAATACGAAGATGAAACCACCGAGA
>NZ_DBPA01000024.1:420-1914 GCF_002300045.1 Streptococcus sp. UBA632
ACCCGCTTTTAGTACGGTACAGTAAAGGAGAGAACACATGACGGAAACATTACTGGAACACCAACCCCAAACCTCACGTTTGATGGGGCTAGAGGAACTGGATAACTTTACCACCCAAAAAGAATTCACCCGTTGCGGCTTGTGTGAAAACAACTGTGCTTTGACCGTGACCATTTTCAATGACGGTTCCAAATTTGTCACAGGTAACCGTTGCGAACGCGGAGCAGAAAAAGTCACCAAAATCACATTTGACCGCAGCAACCAAAAAGAAAACCTCGTTGATTACAAATATAAAAAACTTTTTAAATTTAAAGCTCTCTCAAAACGTGACGCTGTCCATGGCATTATCGGCATTCCTCGTGTGCTCAATATGTATGAAAACTATCCCCTTTGGCACACCATTTTAACCGACCTTGGTTTTCGTGTGCAATTGTCCCCAAAATCAGACAAAACCTTGTTTGAAAAAGGGATTGAAACCATTCCAAGTGATACGGTTTGTTACCCTGCCAAGATGGTACACGGCCACATTCAAAGCTTGATTGACCGCAAAGTGGATGCGATTTTCTACCCAAGTGTCATTTACGAGCAAATTGAAAATAGCAAGGCACCGAACCACTACAACTGTCCTATTGTTCAAAGCTATCCTGAAGTTATCGAGAAAAACATGGACCCTATTCGCAATGGGGAAGTGGCTTATTTCCATCCCTTTGTCAATTTAGCAGACCACGAATCCGTTGTGCTATCCCTTAGCAAGGCTTTTCGTGTTTACGATGACATCACGCTTGAGGACATTCGAAGAGCCGTCGAACATGGCTACCAAGCCTTAGCCGATTTCAAACAAGATTTGCAAGATAAAGCTGACGAACTGCTTTCCACTCTTGCTACCAAGGGCGAAAAAGCCATTGTCTTGTCTGGTCGCCCTTACCACCTTGACGCTGAAATCAATCACGGTATTGCCAATATTATCACGCAAGAAGGTTTTCATGTCTTGACAGAGGACATGGTGGCTGGTTTAGAAGAAGTGTCAGGACTGCGCGTGGTTAACCAATGGGTTTACCATTCTCGCCTCTATGCTGCTGCTAAAGTCGTTTCAAAAAATCCAAATCTAGAACTGGTGCAGCTCAACAGTTTTGGTTGCGGGCTGGATGCCGTGACTACTGACCAAGTGGAAGAAATCATGCGTGGACACAACAAGCTCTACACCGTCCTAAAAATCGACGAAGGAAGTAACCTCGGGGCTATCCGTATTCGCTTGCGTTCGCTTAAAGCTGCCGTTGAAGAACGAGATAAAAAAGCCCAAAAAGCTCAATTAAAACACATCTTCAACCAAGCACCGCAATTTGACAGCCAAGCCGAAGAAACCGAACCCCAAGAACCTGTCTTTACCAAGGACATGAAAAAGACGCACACGCTTTTGATGCCTATGCTATCACCTATTCACCAAAATGGGCTCATCGAAGAAGCCTTTAAACAAGCTGGCTACAAGGTCGCGGT
>NZ_DBPA01000024.1:1960-2081 GCF_002300045.1 Streptococcus sp. UBA632
AAGCGGTTGACGTCGGCCTCAAATTCGTTCATAACGATGCTTGTTACCCTGCTATCATTTCTATCGGTCAGTTGATTGAAGCCTTGCAAAGTGGCGAATATGACCTGGAGCACACCAGCGT
>NZ_DBPA01000024.1:2094-34847 GCF_002300045.1 Streptococcus sp. UBA632
ATGATGACCCAAACGGGAGGAGGTTGTCGGGCAACAAACTACATTCCGCTCTTGCGTAAAGCCTTAAAAGACGCAGGATTTGCACAAGTTCCCGTGGTGTCTATTTCCATGGGCAATCAAGGAACTGAAGAAACACCAGGCTGGAACTTGACTTATTCCTTTGTCAAACGCCTACTCATCAGCGTTTTGTATGGAGACTTGTTTGAGCGTGTGCTTTACCGCGTGCGTCCTTACGAAGCCGTACCAGGCTCTGCCAATGCCCTCTATGATAAATGGCTTGAAGTTGCTCGCCACAACATCAAAACAGGTTCTTACTTTGAATTTAACCGCAATATGAAACGCATTATCAAGGAATTTGACACCCTTGAAACCGTTGATTTTGGTCAAAAACCACGTGTCGGCGTTGTCGGAGAAATTTTAGTCAAATACGCTCCAACAGCCAACAATGACATCGTTGCTATCATTGAACAAGAAGGGGGCGAGGCGGTCGTGCCAGACTTGATTGGCTTTATGAATTATTCACTGTTCAATCAAATTTGGAAGGCTGATGAGCTTAACATGAGCCAAAAAGCCAAACGATTTGCCAAACTCGGCATTGATGCCATCAACCTTCTCGAAAAACCAATGAATAAAGCCCTTGAAAAATCCCAACGTTTTGAAGGCATTGAATCCATCTATGACATTGCCAAGGGAGCTTCAAAAGTGATTTCTATCGGCAATCACACGGGGGAAGGCTGGTTCTTGACGGGTGAAATGATTGAATTGCTCAATAATGGCGTTAAAAACATCGTCTGCTTACAACCTTTTGGCTGCCTACCAAACCACATCGTTGGTAAAGGAATGGTCAAAGAATTGCGCCGCCAATACAAAGGGGCCAACATCGCACCAATTGATTACGACCCAGGTTCATCAGAAGTGAACCAACTAAACCGTATCCGCTTGATGATGACAACAGCCAAGAAAATGCAAAAAGCTTCACTCACAAATCATTCTTAACAAATAATCTCCTATGAGAAAGAACTCGTAGGAGATTTTCTTATCTTTAATCAAGGTAGGCAATCACTTCAATTTCTACCTTAACGTCTTTTGGCAAACGCGCCACTTCAACCGCTGAACGAGCTGGAAAATCCGTTTTAAAGGCTGTGGCATAAACTTCGTTAAATGGGACAAAATCATTGATATCACTTAGGAAACAAGTCGTTTTGACCACATGGTCAAAGTCTGTTCCCGCTTCGGCTAAAATGGCACCAATATTTTTTAAAACTTGCTGGGTTTGTTCTTGGATAGTCGTTCCAATGATTTCCCCAGTTTCAGGCGATAAAGGCACTTGACCTGATGCAAAAAGGAACTGACCAACGACCTTGCCTTGCACGTAAGCACCAATTGCTGCTGGGGCTTTATCTGTATGAATGGTTTTTGCCATAATGAACTCCTTTTCTTCATTCAGTAGGATTATTATAACAAAATATTCTGAATATTAAAATATCTTATAACTAACTTTTTGCTAAGAAAAAAAGAGCCAAATGGCTCTTTTCTGTTATTCTAATGTTAATCACCTTATGGTTTCAAACGATGAAGCATACGTGGGAATGGAATGGCTTCACGAATGTGTTTAGTACCAGCAACGAAAGTCACCATACGTTCGATACCAATACCAAATCCAGCGTGTGGCACTGAACCGTATTTACGAAGGTCAAGGTAAAATTCGTATTCTGATTTGTCCATTTCAAGAGCATCCATTTTAGCTACAAGAGCATCGTAATCGTCTTCACGGACAGAACCTCCGATGATTTCACCGTAACCTTCTGGAGCAAGCAAGTCCGCACAAAGAACGCGGTCTGGGTTACCAGGAACGGGTTTCATGTAGAAAGCTTTGAAACTTGCTGGGTAATTGATCACAAAGGTTGGCATACCAAAGTAGTTTGAAATCCATGTTTCATGTGGTGAACCAAAGTCATCACCGTGTTCAAGGTGTTCGTAATCAGCATCTTCGTCATTTTCATGTTCTTGAAGAAGGCTAATGGCATCATCATAAGACACGCGCTTGAATGGCTCTGCAATGTATTTTTTAAGCAAATCAACATCACGTTCCAAGATTTCAAGGGCTTGTGGTGCACGGTCAAGCACACCTTGGATAAGGGCTTTAACGTAAGCTTCTTGCAAATCAAGTGATTCTTCATGTGTCAAGAATGAATACTCAGCATCCATCATCCAAAACTCTGTCAAGTGACGGCGGGTTTTTGATTTTTCAGCACGGAAAACAGGACCAAAGTCAAAGACACGACCAAGTGCCATAGCCCCAGCTTCAAGGTACAATTGACCTGATTGGCTCAAGTAAGCAGGTGTTCCAAAGTAGTCTGTTTCAAACAACTCTGTTGAATCTTCTGCTGCATTTCCTGACAAGATTGGGCTATCAAACTTGATGAAACCATTTTTGTCAAAGAAGTCATAAGTAGCATAAATGATAGCGTTACGAATTTGCATGATAGCCATTTGTTTACGAGAACGCAACCACAAATGACGGTGGTCCATAAGGAAATCCGTTCCGTGTTCTTTTGGTGTAATAGGGTAATCTTCTGAGTGCCCTACGATTTTGACATCTGTGACGTCCAATTCATAACCAAATTTTGAACGTGAATCTTCTTTGACAATCCCTGTGATAAGGATAGACGTTTCTTGGCTAAGGTGTTTGATGGTATTGAATTTTTCAGTTCCTTCTTCTTCACCAAATTTTTCGATAAAGTTTGGTTTGAAGGCCACGGCTTGGAAAAATGCAGTTCCGTCACGAAGTTGTAAGAAAGCAATTTTTCCTTTTCCTGATTTGTTAGCAACCCATGCACCGATAGTCACTTCTTCGCCAACATGGTCTTTAACATCAATAATTGATACGTAATCTGTAGACATATTTCCTCTTTCCAATGTTTCCTCTCATCATCTGAGCAAAACACTATGCTTTATTATAATTTGGAATCCAATTTCATAAACAATTTCAATCGATTCACAGCTTCTTTTAAAGTTACCAAATCGGTCGCATAACTCAAGCGAACATTTTCAGGAGCTCCAAAACCAGCACCTGTTACCAAAGCCACCCCAACTTCTTCAAGAATGTCATTGGTAAAGTCAGTAACGTCTGTGTAACCCTTCAATTCCATAGCTCTTTTCACATTTGGGAAAAGATAGAAGGCACCTTGTGGTTTAATCACGTCAAAACCAGGAACTTCACACAAGAGTGGGTAAATGGTATTTAGACGGTCCTCAAAGTCACGACGCATGCTTTCAATGGAATCTTGTGGGCCTGTCAAGGCTTCAATAGCTGCATATTGTGAAACGGTGGTCAAATTTGAAGTGGTTTGGCTGATGACTTTTGCCATACCAGCGATAATGTCTTCATTACCAACCGCAAATCCCACACGCCAACCTGTCATAGCATAGGTTTTAGACAAGCCATTAACAACAATGGTGTGTTCTCTGATTGCCTCAGAAATGCTTGAAATAGGGGTAAAGACATTGCCATTGTAAACCAAACGACCATAAATGTCGTCAGCTAGAATTAAAATGCCATTTGCTACTGCCCAGTTACCAATTGCTTCTAGCTCATCACGGGTATAAATCATACCTGTTGGGTTAGAAGGGGAATTGAGCAAAATCACTTTGGTTTTATCTGTGCGAGCAGCTTCTAATTGCTCTACTGTGACTTTAAAATGATTTTTTTGTGTCGTAGCCACTGTCACAGGTACCCCACCAACCATTTTCACTTGGTCCACATAAGATACCCAACATGGTGATGGAATAATCACTTCGTCACCTGGATCAAGAACCGTTGTGAAAAAGGTGTATAGGATGTATTTGGCACCTGTTCCCACAACGACTTGATTACGAGAAACAAAGTAGCCGTAATAATTTTTCATGTATTGACCGATAGCGTCTTTCAACTCAGGAAGTCCTGAAGCTACGGTATAAAAGCTGGCTTTCCCATTTTTGATGGAATGAATAGCTGCTTTTTGAATGTTTTTAGGGGTTTCAAAATCTGGTTCCCCCAAGGTTAGTGATAAAATATCACGTCCTTCTGCTTTTAAGGCTTTGGCACGTGCACTAGCTGCTAAAGTCACACTTTCGTCCATGTTTAACACACGTTTTGATAAGTTTGTCATACGCCCTCCTTTTTAATAAGCTCACCTGTTTTGAAATTCACAAGATAGTAACCGTTAGTAGCCGTCACCTCCCAAACAGGGGATTTGGCATAAATCCCAAAAACCACCTTGGAAATATCTGTTGCACCGTTGCTTGCGGCTGTTTCTTCGGCTTGTTGGCGACTAATCCCGTCACTTTCGGCATATACATAAACCTCTCGGTTATCCTCACCAACTGAAACAATGCGCTTACCACCTGATTCGGTAGTGCCATAAACACTATAAAAGGTGTTCGGTCCATTATAGAGTTCCACAGAGGAAGTTTTTGATAATTTAGCGGCTTTGATAGCGACCTGGGTAGCTGTTCGTTCTGCATCCAGTTTTGGTTTCATTGAGAGATATAAAACCGTCCCTGCAGAAATCAAGAGAACTAAGAAAACCATGCTAAAACCAAGTAAATATTGTTTTACTGGTGTTAATTTTTTCATTTACTTCTCCCCTTTGAGTTATCCTTTTTATTATACCAAAAAATCCTTCATTTCTGTTAATGACTTTGCAAATTTTTGGGAAGAAAGCTGAAATTCTTCTGCTAAGGAATCGGTCATCAATTTACCATAAGACTTGGTTAAAAGGCGGTTATCCAAAATCAAAACAGCTGAGCGCTGGTTTTCTCGCCTCATGGTTCTACCGATTGCTTGCTTGAGTTTTAAAATCGTCAGCGGCAAAGCATAATCGTAAAATGGTGATTTGGCTTGTGCCAGCAAGTGATTGCTGACTTTTTGGAAAAAGATATCTTTAGGATTGTCAAAAGGCAGGCGGGTAATCACTTCAATCATCTTATCGGATTGCACAAAGTCAACCCCCTCCCAAAATGAGCCTGTCCCTAACAACATCCCACTTTCCTTGCGTTCAAAACGCCGTTTGACATTATAAGCCATACCGTTTTTATCCTGTGTCAAATGGGGAACGCCCTTATCATCAAGGTAATCTGAAACTGCAAGCATCGTCGCTCTGGCATTAAATAAAACCAAGACCTGCTCACCTAAGTTTTGAATCTGACAAAGACGCTCAGCAATAGCTAAGGCATAAGCTTCCTCAGACACTTGGGTGACATTTGGCATCTCTTCATCAATCCACACGCGCTGGCCACTGCTTTTTTCATGAGCCAAACTCACAAAATGATAAGAGTCAAAGCCCAGCAAATCCGCTAGACTGACTTGGGGACTGATGTGCAAGGTTGCTGAAATCATATAGTTTTTGCGTGTTTCAGGCAAAAACTCTTGAAAATTCAACAACTCATCATTACTGGCATTGAGGTAGGTTTGGCGCTTGTCATTTTCAAGCATTGACTCCATCCAAAAATCCGTAAAATGATGGGACAATAGCAAACACAAATCCTCTAAACCATTGAGGCGCCACTGAGGATTGACCGCCAAAAGTTCCTTGACCGTCTGCTCGATAGCTGCCATGGCCTCGGTCGTGACAAATGTTTCTTGATTTTGGTAGAAACGTGTCACCAAATGGCTCAACTGGAAGGACAGGTTTTCAAGCAACCGTTTTTCCAGCACAGGCAATTTAGCTGTCAGGTGTTTTTCTAATAAGGTCACTAACTGAGTGACATTTAGCTGACGACGAGAGAAATGCTCAACATTTAGCATCAGCTTTTGCGCCTCGTCAAAAACCAAAATCTTATTGGCCGCGAAAGCCTTGTCGTCTTGCACTCGTTCTAAGAAATAAGCGTGATTGACCAGCAACAGCTTGCTGTGCTTGGCCCTTTCATAGGTTACCTGCCAAAAATCGACTTCTTTGTAAAGACTCTTCTCACTCAAATCCCCATCGTGTTTGATGGAGTCAAAATAAGCGGCAAAACGTTGTTTTTGCTTGATTTCATCCAAATCACCCGTTTCTGTTTCGGTCAGCCAGACCAGCAACTGCATCTTGTAGCGATTGATAAGGCGATTGTCGTCTTGATGATGCAAACTCTCGACAAAGGCATCTAGTTTTAGGTAATTGCTAGGCCCTTTGATGGATTGGCAAGAAATATGAAAAACATCTTGAATGCGTTTGGCTTCGTTGGCCATAATTTGGTCTTGTAAGATTTTGGTGGGAACCGATACAATCACCTGTTCATCTTGTGCCAAATGCAAGAGAGGCAAGAGATAGCCGTAGGTTTTACCGATCCCAGCTTGAGCTTCTAAAAACGAAACGGCTGATGAGGCAAATTCATCCTTGACCAAAGTAGCAAACTGAGCCTGCTTCTCCCGATTGTCTAGGCCAAGCAGAGCCACATTAACCGCAAAATCATCTGACAGGCAACGCGGCTCGGTTATCGCCTGCGGTCGGCGTAAAACCAAATCCCCCACCATCTGAAAGGTCGCTGGCGAAAACGGTTTGGCCTGTGAAAAGCCCGCTTCAATGAGCATACCCGTTTCAAAGATCAGATTATCAGAAAAAGGCAAAAGCTTTTCCAAAACTTCTTTTGGCAATTGATTGATTTTAGCCTGCAAGCGCAAAAAAAGCTGCGCTGTCGCATAGGCATCTGAAATAGCTGTGTGAGCATCTGTCAAATCCAAATCCAAGGCCTTAGCCAAATGCTCCAAGGTGTATTTTTCAAAAGTTGGGTAAAAAACCTGAGCCAATTCGACCGTATCCACGCGCGGTGTTCGCAACTCAAAACCTTGCCAAAAAAGCTGTTCCGCCAAAAGATTGGCATCAAATTTGACGTTGTGAGCCACAAAGACACAATCTGCTATCAAGTCGTAAATTTCGCCCGCCACCTGAGAAAAATCAGGGGCCTTGGCCAATTGATCATCGGTAATACCTGTCAGCTGGATAATGTGCTCTGACAAGGGTTCATGCGGATTGACATCCGTTTGATAAGTCTTGGTAATCTGATTATTTTCTATAATCACGATACCCACTTGAATAATTTCTGCTGCGGCATGGGCTCCTGTCGCCTCTAAGTCCACAACAGCATATTTTAGGAAATGTTCATACTTCATAACAATCCTATTATATCACACACCACTCTTCTTGTATTTGTGTGGAGGCTTTATGAGCAGTAAACGAGCTGGCTTTTAGTATGACTTTTTACCAAAATTTTGATACACTTTTTTTATGAAGATATTTAGAATAGTTAATCGCGTTGCGCGTGAAAATACTTACTTGTTGGTCAATGACCAAGCCATTATCGTTGTCGATCCTGGAAGTGATGTGGATATGATTCTTGAAAAAATCACGTCACTGAACAACCCTGTGGCGGCTATTTTACTGACCCACGCTCATTATGATCACATTATGAGCGTGGATGTGGTGAGAGAGCATTTTGGACATCCTCCTGTTTATATTTCTGAAAAAGAAGCGTCATGGCTCTATTCACCAAAGGATAATTTTTCAGGTTTGGAGCGCCATGCGGATTTGCCTGATGTTATTTTAAAACCTGCTGAACATCACTACCAGTACGAAGACGATTATCACATCGCTGGTTTTCATTTTTATGTTCGCCCAACGCCAGGACACTCTTATGGTAGTGTATCGCTGATTTTCCCAGATGACCACGTCGTTTTGAGTGGTGATGCTCTTTTTAGAGAAACTATCGGACGAACAGACTTGCCAACTGGAAATAGTGAGGAACTCCTAGCTAGCATTCAGCGAGAATTATTTACCTTGCCAAATCATTTTGCGGTTTATCCAGGGCACGGCTCTGATACCACCATTGCCCATGAAAAAAACATGAACCCTTTCTTTAACTAAACCAAAAACAACTTCTGCAAAAGCAGAAGTTGTTTTCTTGTTTTAAATTTTAAGATAGCGGCGCATTGAAATCACTGAACCAAGTGCTCCAATGATAATACCGATTAAGAACATACCACCAATAACTAACGGAAGGAAGTTTTCCGCTGAGTATAATGATAGGCTTTGCATTTCAAATTGTGGATTGAAAGCACCGTAAACATAGTGGTAAGCAAAGTAAACAATCACTGATGGCAAAATGGCTCCAAGAAGACCAACCCATGCTCCTTCAAAGAAGAATGGTCCACGGATGTAAGAATTCTTTGCACCTACCAAACGCATGATCTCAATATCGCGTTGACGTGACATAATGGTCATACGGATAGTATTTGAAATAAGGAAGATTGCGACAAGCACAAGAAGGACGATACCAGCAAATCCCCATGTTCGAATGTATTTTGCAATTTTGAACAATTGGTCTGAATCTGAACCACCGTAATCAACGGATTCAACACCACTGATTTTTGAGATTTTATCAGCTACTTTTTTAACATGAGATGGTGAGTTAGCTTCTACGATATAAACATCTTGTAGAGGGTTAGAATCGCCATCAAAGAGTTTCCAATCGTCCCCGTAGGTTTCTTGCAATTTAGCTAGCTGTTCATCTTTACTTGAATAAGTAACCTTCTTAACACCTGAAATCTTGTTGATTTGGTCATAGACTTGGTGGTAAGCATCATTTGAGACGGTTTCGCCAGCTTCATTAGTCTTAGTTTCAGAGTTATCTGTCGAATCCACATCAAGGTAAACATTGATTTGAATGTTGTTTTCAATACCTGATGCCAAACGCTCCACATTTAATAGCACTGCTGCAAAGACACCGACAAGTGTCAAGGTAATGGCAACCGTACTAACCGAAGCAATTGTCATCCAAATATTACGCTTTAAACTTTTTATGGATTCCCACAAATGACGGAAAAAATTTCTAATCATCGTAACCGTATTCTCCTTCCTCTTCATCACGAACAATGCGACCATTCTCAATCGCGATAACACGATGGCGAAGGGTATCAACAATTTGCTTATTGTGAGTAGCCATTAAAATGGTTGTTCCTTGAAGATTGATACGTTCTAACAACTGCATGATTTCCCATGAAATTTCAGGATCCAAGTTCCCAGTCGGTTCGTCAGCGATCAAGACTTTTGGATTGTTAACAATCGCACGAGCGATAGCAACACGTTGTTGCTCACCACCTGACAATTGGTGTGGGAAAGAACGCATTTTGTGTTTTAGACCAACCAAGTCTAACACTTCAGGAACACGTTTTTTAATATCACGTGGCTTTTCTCCAATAACTTGCATGGCATAAGCCACATTTTCAAACACAGTCTTTTTAGGAAGGAGTTTGTAGTCTTGGAAAACCACCCCGATACTACGACGTAGCATAGGAATATCACGTCGTCTTAATTTATTCAAATCAAATTTGCCGACCTTGATTGTCCCTGCTGTCGCTTTTTCTTCACGATAGAGTAACTTAATAAAAGTGGACTTACCAGCACCTGAAGGACCAACAATATATACAAATTCACCTTGGTTGACTTTTACATTGATATCTCTCAAGGCAGTGGTTGATCGGCGATACTTTTTGTCCACACCATTCATTTCAATTAGTGCCATTTATATTTTCCTTTACGATTTAATCATCCTAAAAAACTTACTGTTTTCCTAGTCAATACGCCATTTCAGATAGGCATCAATGAAACCATCAATGTCACCATCCATCACTTTATCAACTTGTGCCACTTCATATCCTGTGCGATGATCTTTAACCATCGTATAGGGGGTAAACACATAAGAACGGATTTGACTTCCCCATGTGATTTCTTTTTTATCACCCTTCAAAGCATCAACTTCTTGTGCTTTTTTCTCTTGCTCGAGCTGATAGAGTTTCGCCTGCAACATCTTCATCGCACGGTCACGGTTACCATATTGAGTACGGTCAACGGTTGACGACACCACGATTCCTGTTGGAATATGGGTCAAACGAACCCCTGTTGATACCTTGTTGACGTTTTGTCCACCAGCACCACCAGAACGGAAAGTATCCATTTTGATGTCGTCATCACGAATTTCCACTTCAATCGTATCATCCAATTCTGGCATTACTTCGACTGAACTAAATGACGTGTGGCGACGTTTGGCTGAGTCAAATGGAGAGATACGCACCAAACGGTGTACACCCATTTCAGACTTCAACAGTCCGTAAGCATTTGGCCCTTCAAAAAACAAAGTAACAGACTTAATACCCGCTTCATCCCCTGCTTGGTAATCAAGCGTTTCAACTTTAAAGCCTTTGGCATTACCATAACGGGTGTACATACGAAAGAGCATATCTGCCCAATCCTGCGCCTCGGTACCACCTGAACCTGGGTGAATTTCCAAAATCGCATTGTTGCGGTCATAAGGCTCTGATAACAACAAGGTCATCTCATAGCCTGTCATGATTTTATCAAGCTTTTCTAAACTTTCTTCTAAATCAGACTGAACCGAACTATCCTCATCCAACATTTCCAAATAAAGCTCTGTTTCATCAGACAACTCTTGCATGGTATTAAAAGTGTCATACTTTTGCTTGAGTTCGTTGAGTTCTTGAGAGGTTTTCTGGGCTGCAATATTGTCATCCCAAAAATCAGGCTCCGTCATTTTATTTTCAAGAAGTGCGATATCTTCTTCCAGACGGTCTAAGTCAAAGAGACCTCCTGAAGCTAGTCAACTTCTCTTGGTTTTCTACTATTTTTTGGCGAATTTCAGCCACTTCCATGAGCATACTCCTTTATTCATTACTTCTTCCTATTCTATCACAAAGGAAGCAAAATTACCATTATAGGTGCCAGAAAGGGTTTTCCTATTGACTATTTAGCTGCTAATTCAGCAGGCTAACACAATAGTACCAAAAAGGCATTTGGCAATCACAACAAGAAAATGACAAATAGATAACAAAACATCACACCACCATGACGACACCACTAACCACCCGCATAGCGGGTGGTTTATTTGTCACGCACCTTGCGGAGCGTGACGGACTGAAAGTCACATAACAAAAGAATCAGACTGCTAAGCAATCTGATTCTTTTGTTATTATTTAGAAATCTCTAAATGGCTTTTTCATCTTGTCCAAGTGCACGTTGAATAGCTTTGACAATTTCGGTCAAGACAAGCATCATCAAACTACCAATGATAACGGCAGTCCATTGACCCACGCTCAAGTGAGAAACGTGGAACAATTGATTAAATCCTGGCACAACGATGGTTACCATCAAGAGCAAGAAGGCCACTGGGATAGCCCAGTTGAAGGTTCTATTTCTAAAGGCACCAACAGTAAAGATTGATTGGTAAACGGACTTAACGTTGAAGGCATGGACTAATTGGATAAGACCAAGTGTCGCAAAGGCCATTGTCAAGGCATCTTCGTGTACCATGTGAGCTTGTGAGTGTTCTGGGAACATGATTGCCCAACCATAAACGGCAAGGACAAGCAAGGTTTGGAAAATACCTTGATAGATAATAGCTCCCATAACCCCACCGTCAAAGAAGTTGGATTGACGTCCACGAGGTTTGTGTTTCATAACGCCAGGTTCAGCAGGTTCTACACCCAAGGCGATGGCTGGTAGCGCATCGGTTACCAAGTTAATCCAAAGCAAATGAACGGGTTGAAGCACATCCCAACCAAACAAGGTCGCAAAGAAGATGGTAAGCACTTCGGCCATATTGGCTGAAAGAAGGTATTGAATGGATTTTTGAATGTTTGAGAAGACCTTACGTCCTTCTTCAACAGCAACAATGATTGTCGCAAAGTTATCATCGGCAAGGACCATATCAGAAGCACCTTTTGCCACTTCTGTACCCGTAATCCCCATACCGATACCAATATCAGCTGTTTTCAACGATGGCGCATCATTGACACCATCACCAGTCATGGCAACAACTTTACCTTCATTTTGCCAAGCTTTAACGATACGCACCTTGTGTTCTGGTGACACACGCGCATAAACAGAATATTGTTTAAAGACTTTTTGGAATTCGTCGTCAGACAATTCGTTGAGTTCAGCACCAGTAAAGACATGGTTTTGGCCGTCATCTTCGATAATGCCTAGACGTTTAGCAATAGCTTCCGCAGTATCTTGGTGGTCCCCGGTAATCATGATAGGACGGATACCAGCTTCCTTGGCTACCTTAACAGCTTTGGCAGCTTCAGGACGTTCTGGGTCAATCATACCGACAAGACCTGCAAAAATCAAATCTGATTCCACATTTTCGGAATCCAAACTTGGAATTTCAGGAATGTATTTGTAAGCCATCATCAATACACGAAGGGCTTGTTTAGCCAAGTCTGTATTGAGTGATAAGATAGTAGCTCTTTCGTCATCTGTAATAGCACGAACTTGGCCATTGTCCTCAATGCGAGTGACACGTTTTAAGAGTTGGTCAGGTGCCCCTTTAACCGCCACAAAGTAGCGTCCATCGGCTTCTTCGTGAATCGTTGACATCAACTTACGGTCAGAATCAAATGGCAATTCTGCCACACGAGGTTCGTTTTTAAGCACATCACGAACATCAAAGTCGTGGTCTAAACCAAATTGAACCAAGGCCGTTTCGGTTGGGTCACCAATGAGATTGCCTTCTGGGTCAATCTTGGTATCATTAGCAAAATTCATGATACGCAAGGTCTTATCATCAGCTGGAATCGTTGCTTTAGCGTCCAATAATTGGCCACTAGTGTAGATTTTTTCAACCGTCATTTGGTTCATGGTCAATGTTCCGGTTTTATCTGAAGCGATAATTTCGGTTGAACCAAGGGTTTCAACGGCTGGCAATTTACGAACGATGGCATTGCGTTTGGCAAGGGTTGTTGTTCCCATTGACAAGACGATGGTTACAATAGCGGGTAGCCCTTCTGGAATAGCAGCAACCGCCAAGGCAACAGAAGTCATCAAGCCTTCAACAGGTTCTTCACCACGGACAAATACCCCGACGATAAAGGTCACGATAGCAATACCAACAACCAAGTAAGTAAGAACCTTAGACAATTGGTTCAAGTTTTGCTTCAATGGGGTGTCTGTTTCGTCTGCGTTGGCAAGCATATCAGCAATTTTACCAACTTCGGTGTAATGACCTGTATTGACAACAACCCCAACACCACGACCATAAGTCACGTTAGAGTTTTGGTAAGCCATGTTGACACGGTCACCAATACCAGCATCATCAGCCACTTTAATAGACAAACTCTTTTCAACTGGAACAGATTCCCCTGTCAGGGCAGCTTCTTCAATTTTTAAGGAAGCGACTTCTAACAAACGCATATCAGCAGGCACCACATCACCGGCCTCCAACATGACAATATCACCAGGAACCAATTCTCTCGAATCAATTTCAACGACATGTCCGTCACGGCTGACACGCGCCACTTGGCTAGACATATCTTTCAAAGCTTCAATGGCTGCTTCAGCTTGCCCTTCTTGATAAACCCCAAAAGCCGCATTAAGCACAACAACGGCTAGGATAATCAAAGCATCGGTAAGCCCTTCTGTTCCTTCAGTGATAACAGATAAGGCAGCTGCAACAAGCAAGATAATAATCATCAAGTCCTTGAATTGGTCAAGAAACTTAGCCAACAATGAGCGTTTCTGGGCTTCTTCAAGTTCGTTGTGACCATATTCATCTAAACGTTTTTTAGCTTCTGCCGCAGATAAACCGTCACGGGTGGTGTGCAAGGCGTCAAGCGTTTCGTCCTCGCTCTTCAAATAAAACAAATCTTTGCTTTGTTCTTTAGACAAAATAGTTTCCTCCTTCGGTCTTCTTTCCTAAATAGAAAAGAGACCTGTTTTAAAAAACAAGTCTCGCTGTTTAAGACATAGCCGGAAATTTCTTTCGTATTGACGACTAGGCCACGGGAATCCCCGTCTGCTACTCCCTTGATACATGGTCATAATACCAATTTTCAAGGCATTTGTCAACCAGCTTTCCCTATTTCAAAGCCTTATTGCCAGCGCAATTCTAGCTCGTAATCAGCCAAAGCAGACTCTCCCTCAAGGGCTTTTAAACAATAATGCAAGGTAACACTTTTCTTGTCGGGGTCAAAAACATAATGGCTGGTTTCTGTTTTAAAATGCTGGATACCAAGCGGCGTAGGAATCAAGACAACCGCAGGGTTTTGGGCATGAAATCGCATGATGGATTTTGGTGTGGAAAAACGCGTCATGACCAATTCCTCTTGATTGCACTTGATGATAACTTTCTCATCTTCTTCATTGACATAAGTCAAATAAAGGTATTGATTTTTTGGGGTTACGGTAACAGGATAGCTTTCGTCAACCCACTCCACCTCGTTATCCATGATGATTTTATTGCGAATCTGTAATTGCATAATCCTCTCATCTGCCAAATCAACAGCTCCATCAATCTGGCAAATCCCTCTTTTCTATTACATGATAAGTCTCTTTCATTATACCTTTTAACGCTTGGAATGACAACTTTGGGCACAGAAGTCTGACATGCTTTAATTAGGGGTTTCCAGTCGTTTTTTGGTATAATGGGAGCATGAATGAAAAAGTATTTCGTGATCCTATTCACAATTATATAACGGTCAATCACCGCGTGGTTTATGATCTTATCAACACAGCAGAATTTCAACGTTTGCGTCGCATCAAGCAAGTCCCAACGACAGCCTTTACCTTTCATGGTGCCGAGCACAGCCGCTTTTCGCATTGTCTAGGCGTTTATGACATTGCTAGGCGTGTTACTGAGATTTTTGAGGAAAAATTTCCCGACATTTGGAACACTGATGAAAATCTTTTAACCATGGTGGCAGGGCTCTTGCACGATGTGGGGCACGGGGCCTATTCCCACACATTTGAAAAATTGTTTGGCACTGACCATGAAGCCTTCACTCAGGAAATCATTACCAGTCCTGATACTGAAATCAACGCTATTTTGCGACGAGTGGCTCCTGATTTTCCAGAAAAAGTGGCTAGTGTCATCAACCACACCTATCCCAATAAACAAGTGGTGCAACTGATTTCTAGCCAAATTGACTGCGACCGCATGGACTATTTGCTTAGGGATTCTTATTACAGTGGCACAAAATACGGGCAATTTGATTTAACCCGCATTTTGCGTGTCATTCGTCCTGTCAAAAATGGTATTGTCTTTGAATACAATGGCATGCACGCCGTTGAGGACTACATTGTCAGTCGTTTTCAAATGTATATGCAAGTTTATTTTCACCCTGCCAGCCGTGGCATGGAAGTCTTACTACAAAATCTCTTGAAACGAGCCAAACGCCTTTATCAAAAAGACAGCCATTTCTTTAAGAAAACCGCTCCAAATCTCATTCCTTTTCTGGAAAATCGAGCGGATTTGTCGGATTATCTGGCTTTAGACGATGGCGTGATGAACACTTATTTTCAAGCTTGGATGGCTTCTGACGATGATATTTTAGCGGATTTAGCCAGTCGATTTGTCAACCGTAAAATTTTCAAATCCATCACCTTTGATGAGACAGCTGAAAAGCATTTGGATTGCTTGGTGAAGTTGATTGATTCAGTTGGTTTTGACCCTAAGTATTACACGGGTATTCATGCCAATTTTGATTTGCCTTATGACATTTACCGCCCTGAAAAAAAAGAACCACGAACAGATATTAACATGATTCGCAAAGATGGCTCTATCATCGAATTATCAACCGTATCACCTATCGTTAAGACCTTGTCAGGCACAACTTACGGTGATAGACGTTTCTATTTTCCAAAGGAAATGTTGCAGGCAAATGACCTCTTTACTGAGGACAAAGAGCAATTTATGAGTTACATTACCAACGACCATTTTGCTTACCACGACTAACCTTATTGTTAAAAACTGAAAAAGTGACGTATCTGTTAGAATCTCCATGACAAATACGGCACTTTTTAGTAAGATATATAGGTAGATTCTTCTAATTAGAAAGGATACCATACTCTATGTCAATTAAACTAGTTGCCGTTGATATTGACGGCACGCTTCTGACCAATGACCGCAAAATCACACCTGAGGTTTTTGAAGCTGTTCGAGACGCTAAAAAACAAGGGGTTAAGGTCGTTATCGCTACTGGACGTCCGATTGCTGGTGTTCAGACCTTACTGGACGACTTAAACTTAAAAGACACTGGCGATTATGTCATTACTTTTAATGGTGGCTTGGTGCAAGACACGGCCACAGGTGAGAACATCATCACAGAAGTCATGACCTATGATGACTATCTTGATATTGAATTTCTCAGCCGTAAGCTAAATGTCCACATGCACGCCATTACCAAAGAAGGGATTTTTACTGCCAATCGTAACATTGGAAAATACACCGTGCACGAATCAACCTTGGTCAATATGCCTATTTACTACCGCACACCAGAAGAAATGGGCGACAAGGAAATCATTAAAATGATGTTTATCGATGAGCCTGAAATTCTTGATGCAGCTATTGCTAAAATCCCACAAGAATTTTACGACAAATACACAATCGTGAAATCAACACCATTTTATTTGGAAATCTTAAACAAAACAGCCAGCAAGGGCAATGCCATCACACACCTTGCTGAAAAAATGGGACTTAGCCTTGACCAAACAATGGCCATCGGTGATGCTGAAAATGACCGAGCCATGTTGGAGGCAGTCGGCAATCCTGTTGTCATGGAAAATGGCACACCAGAACTCAAACAAATTGCCAAATATATCACCAAATCAAATGAAGAAAGCGGCGTTGCTTACGCCCTTAGAAAGTGGGTTTTAAAATAATGTATAGCTATAAAATCGGCATTTCTGCTGAAGAACACGACCAATTTGCCAAAGCAAGTGACCAAACCAATCTGTTGCAATCATCTAATTGGGCAAAAATCAAGGACAACTGGGACAATGAACGTCTTGGTTTCTACAAAGATGGCCAATTAGTGGCATCAGCATCTGTTCTCATCAAATCCTTGCCACTTGGCTTCACCATGCTTTACATTCCTCGCGGACCCATTATGGATTACAGTGACAAAGAATTAGTTGCCTTTGTCATCAACTCACTCAAAAAATTCGGAAAAACCAAACGTGCCCTCTTCATCAAAATTGACCCAGCTTTGTTGCTCAAACAATACAAAATCGGTGAAAACGTGGAAGAAAATGCAGAAACCCTTACGGCTATCGAAAACTTGAAGGCTGCAGGTTGTGAATGGACTGGACGCACAACAACGATTGCTGAAAGCATTCAACCACGTTACCAAGCCAAT
This sequence comes from Streptococcus sp. UBA632, assembly GCF_002300045.1. Lineage (NCBI taxonomy): Bacteria > Bacillati > Bacillota > Bacilli > Lactobacillales > Streptococcaceae > Streptococcus > Streptococcus sp. UBA632. The sequence continues at coordinate 19,259 of NZ_DBPA01000024.1, forward strand.
GTCTATACCCAAGAAGACATGACTGCAACATTTCCTAAGCACACCAAACGCTTGATGAAAGATGCGATTCACCGTGGTGTAATAACTAGCCGTGGAAGCATCGATGATGTCAAAGCCTTTGCAGACGTCGTTGCTCTTACAGAAAATCGTAAAGGGGTTGCTCTTCGTAACGAAGATTATTTCCGCAAAATGATGGAAACTTACGGTGATGATGCTTACCTTCACCTTGCCAAAGTTAATTTACCAAAACGCCTAGCGGAATACAAAGAACAACTTGCTCAAATTGAAAAAGATTTAGCAGAAACAAAAGAAAACCAGAAAAAACGTTTGACCAAATTAACCCAACAAAAGAATTCTGTCACAAAATACATTGCAGAATTTGAAGAATTCGTTCAAAAATACCCAGATGAACTCATTATTGCAGGTATCTTGTCTGTATCATTTGGCAACGTCATGGAAATGCTTTACGCTGGTATGAATGATGAATTCAAAAAATTCTACCCACAATATTCACTCTATCCAAAAGCTTTTGAAGATGCCTACGCTGATGGCATCATTTGGGCAAATATGGGTGGTGTTGAAGGGACACTTGACGACGGTTTAACCAAATTTAAAACAAACTTCAACCCAACCATCGAAGAGTTCATTGGCGAATTCAACATTCCTGTCAATCGTGCTCTTTATGGGCTATCTAACCTTGCTTACAACATTCGCAAACAAAGGAGAAATGGCCATTAATGCCTCTTGAGATTATTGAAAAAGACGTTTTTAGGACTTTTTGTAACAGCGTTCCCTACAAATCATTCATGCAATCTAGCGAAATGGCGGAGCTGCTCAGCAAACGTGGTTATCAGGTTGCCTATCTTGGCTTTAAAGACCAAGGGCAATTGCAAGTAGCTGCTATCCTTTTTAGCTTGCCAATGACAGGGGGCTTGCACATGGAAATCAATTCCGGTCCCGTTTCACGCGATAAACGCTATTTAAAAGCCTTTTATCAGGAATTGCAGACCTACGCCAAAGAAAACGGTGCCCTTGAATTATTGGTGAAACCCTACGACACTTACCAACAATTCGACACCGATGGCAAGCCAACTGACCAAGAGCAAACCGCCTTGTTAGAGGATTTTCTCTCGCTTGGTTACCAGCATGACGGGCTTTTGACTGGCTACCCTGGTGGCGAACCTGATTGGCATTACCTCAAGGATTTGACAGACTTAGATGACAAATCCCTGCTCAAATCCTTCAGCAAAAAAGGACGTCCATTGGTTAAGAAAGCCAAGACCTTTGGCATTACGCTAAGAAAGCTTGACCGAGAGGAATTGCCTCTTTTTAAAGAAATCACTTCTGCCACCTCAGACCGTCGAGATTACATGGACAAATCCCTTGAATATTATCAAGATTTTTACGACAGTTTTGGGGATTCTTGTGAATTTATGGTAGCAAGCCTTAATTTTCAAGATTATCTAAATCATCTAGAAAATGACCAAGGCAAACTTAAGCAAAGAATAGCTAAACTCAAAGCTGATTTGGAGAAAAATCCTCATTCTGAGAAGAAACAAAATCAGCTGCGCGAATTAGCCAGCCAATCCGACACCTTTGACGTTCGTATTGCAGAAGCCAAAGCATTTATTGCCAAATACGGAACACAACACGTAACCTTGGCAGGTAGCCTCTTTGTTTACACCAAACAAGAAGCTGTCTACCTATTCTCAGGCTCTTATCCAGAATTTAATAAATTCTACGCACCTGCCTTGCTTCAGGAATACGTTATGTTGCAAGCCATCAAACGCGGCATTACCAATTATAATTTGCTTGGTATCACTGGAAATTTTGATGGTTCAGATGGTGTTTTACGCTTCAAACAAAACTACAATGGCTATATCACGCGTAAGATGGGAACTTTCCGCTATTACCCTCGACCGCTTAGATACAAGGCCATCCAACAAGTAAAAAGACTATTGGGACGCCAATAAAAGAAAACCTTGGAGATTGGTTTCCAAGGTTTTTTTGATACAAAAAAATGACCTGCTAAAAACAGGCCATTTATTATGCTTCAACGTTTCTTGATTATTTAACGAAGTCAAGAAGAGCAAGGAAGCTTTCTGGTTCAAGTGAAGCACCACCAACAAGGGCACCGTCAACGTCTGGGCAAGCCATGTATGCTGCAACGTTTTCAGGTTTAACTGAACCACCGTATTGAACGCGAACTTTGTCAGCTACTGCTTGACCGAAGTCTGCTGCAACTGTGTCACGAACAACTTTACACATTTTTTGTGCGTCGTCTTGGCTAGCTGATTTACCAGTACCGATAGCCCAGATTGGTTCGTATGCGATAACAAGTGAAGAAACTTGTTCGTCAGTCAAGCCAGCAAGAGCAGCTGAAACTTGTCCACCTACGAATTCTGCAGCTTTACCTGCTTCGTAAGTTTCAAGAGTTTCACCACAGCAGATGATTGGAAGCATACCGTTAGCAAAGATAGCTTTTGCTTTTTTGTTGATGTCTTCATCTGTTTCGTGGAAGTATTCACGACGTTCTGAGTGACCGATTACAACGTAGTCAGTTCCCATTTCAGACAATACTTTAGGGCTGTTTTCACCAGTGAAAGCACCAGCATTTTCAAAGTAGCAGTTTTCAGCAGCAACTTTAAGTTCTGAACCTTTAGCTGCAGCAAGAACTGTTGAAAGGTCAAGTGCAGGAGCTGCGATACCAGCTTCAACAAGTTCTGATGAAGGCAATTTAGAAGCTACTGCTTCAACAAATGCTTTAGCTTCTTCTGGATTTTTGTTCATTTTCCAGTTACCAGCGATAAATGGTTTACGTGACATTTCACATACCTCTTCTATTTTTTTTTACTCCTTATTTTATCATATTTTCTGCAGGTTTGAAAGGTTCGACACTATTTTTAGAGAGGAAAGTCACAAAAAAAGAGCCCCTAACGGGACTCTCCACAATTACTATCTGACTAAATAATTGTTATCTGGGAACTTAATTAGTTAATTCAAATTAAGCTTCGATTTCTGAAACGATACCTGAACCAACAGTACGTCCACCTTCACGGATTGAGAATGTAGTACCTTGTTCAACGGCGATTGGGTGAATCAATTCAACGTCGATAGTTACGTTATCACCAGGCATTACCATTTCAGTACCTGCTGGAAGTTCGATTGAACCTGTAACGTCAGTTGTACGGAAGTAGAATTGAGGACGGTAGTTGTTGAAGAATGGAGTGTGACGTCCACCTTCTTCTTTAGTAAGGATGTAAACTTCACCTTTGAATTTAGTGTGTGGGTGGATTGAACCTGGTTTAGCAAGAACTTGACCACGTTCGATTTCATCACGTTGGATACCACGAAGAAGCACACCAACGTTGTCCCCTGCAAGACCTTCATCAAGTTGTTTACGGAACATTTCAACACCAGTAACAACAGCTTTTTGGATGTCGTCACGGATACCAACGATTTCAACTTCGTCGTTGACTTTAACAGTACCACGGTCGATACGTCCTGATGCTACAGTACCACGACCAGTGATTGAGAATACGTCTTCGACTGGAAGAAGCAATGGTTTGTCAGTATCACGTTCTGGTTCTGGAATGTATTCATCAACAGTGTCCATCAATTCCATGATGATGTCTTCGTAGTGAGTGTCACCTTCAAGGGCTTTAAGAGCTGAACCTTGGATAACTGGAAGATCGTCACCTGGGAAATCGTATTCTGAAAGAAGGTCACGGATTTCCATTTCAACCAATTCAAGCAATTCTTCGTCATCAACAAGGTCGATTTTGTTCATGAAGACGATAAGGTATTTAACACCTACTTGACGTGAAAGAAGGATGTGTTCACGTGTTTGTGGCATTGGACCGTCAGTTGAAGCTACTACAAGGATAGCACCATCCATTTGGGCAGCACCAGTGATCATGTTTTTAACGTAGTCCGCGTGTCCTGGAGCGTCGATGTGAGCGTAGTGACGTTTAGCAGTTTCGTACTCAACGTGTGCAGTGTTGATTGTGATACCGCGTTCGCGTTCTTCAGGAGCAGCATCGATAGAAGCGTAGTCTTTTGGTTGGTTAACTGCGCTTGGAAGACGACGAGCAAGAACTGTTGTAATTGCAGCTGTCAAAGTAGTTTTACCATGGTCAACGTGTCCGATTGTACCAATGTTAACGTGTGGTTTACTACGATCGTATTTTTCTTTTGCCATTTGGGTAAAAGCCTCCAATAAAATATATTTTATAGATAGACGGTAGGCAATACAGTCTAACCTTACCCTACTATTTTATCAAATTATAAAGGAATTGCAAGCATTTAACTATTTCTTATGCGTCTAAATTTTCAAGAATGCCTGTAAATCCCTTAAAATCAAGCGATTTCCCAATGTTATTTCTTTCAAAAAAATAACCAAAGCAAGACAAAATACTTGCTTTGGTCAAAAAATCATTTAGTCATTATGGAACAATTGATCCAAATCAATGACATTATCTGCATAGGGGTGATTGGTGTTTTGTGCTTGGAGTTCTGCTTCTGCTTCTCTGATAATCTCTTCACGTTTTTCATTGGCATCAATATTGAGCACAAAACCAATGGCAACCGAGAGCACCAACAAGCTATTTCCCCCTTGGGATAAGAATGGGAAAGTAACCCCTGTTGATGGAATCAAGCCTGAGATACCACCGATATTGACAAAGGTTTGCATCAAAATCATGCCACCAATTCCTAGTGCAATCATGGCATTGAAAGGATTTTTAGCCTTAATCCCCACGTGCATAATACGTAAAATCAAGAAGAACAGCAAAGCAAGAATAAGTCCTGCTCCAATCAAACCTAATTCTTCCATGACAATGGAAAAGACAAAATCGGTTGTCGCCTCAGGAAGATAACCACCTTTTTCAATGGAATTCCCCAAACCTCTACCAAACCAACCACCATTACTCATGGCATAGTAAGAATGAGCTAGCTGGTGTCCTGCGTTGGTCAAGTCATCAAAAGGATTGAAAAAGGCACTGAAACGTTTGGCAACATAACCAAAGACGGGCACTTTTTCCATGGTTTCCACACCAATGGCAAAGATTAAGCCTAAAAATCCAGCTGATAAGGTCGTGACGGTAATCAAAATAGCAGAAAACCAACGGTAAGCTACCCCACTGACTGAATACATGATCAAGCCAGTCAAAACGATGATAGCTGCATTTCCAAGGTCAGGCTGTGCTGCGACCAGCATAATCATCCCTAGCGAATACACGCGCCAATCTTTTAAATCACTCCAACGCCTTGGTATCCAACGCCGCTTGGTCAAGGCTTGGTAATCATAGATTTCAATTTCTTTCTGGCGCCGTGAAAACGTATAAGCCAACAGCCAGACAATGATGATTTTCAGGTATTCTGCTGGTTGAAAACTAATGGGACCAATCACAATCCAACCGTGCGCCCCGTTAACCGTTCGCGTAAAGAAACGCGCAATTAACAAGAGAACAACTTCAACGATCATAGTCGTTGTCAGGACTTTTGGATTTTTCAAGAAGTCTAAACGTAATTTATAAATGAAAAAGATAGCAGCTAAACTGATGCCCCAATACATTCCTTGGTTAAGAACTGACCGAAAAGGGTTTAACCCGTATTGGACAAGGGATGGGCTTGTGGTCGAATAAATGACAATCAAACCAATCACAGATAAAATTAAATAAGGCACAAGGATTGAATAATTCAGTAAATGCCTCTTCGAAATATTCATAAACGCTCCTATTAAGACATATGATCTCTGGATGTAATAACCACCTGCCATTATACCATCTTTCTAAGCTAAAAAAAAGTAAAAGTCTAGCAAGTCTTGCCAAAGTCTGAGCCAAAGTAAAAAAACACCCCTTGGACTTAACCAAGAAGTGCTGCTTCATCTTGCTTTATGATCAGCCTGAGTTACGCAAACCAGTTGCAATACCGTTGATAGTGGTGTGAATGAGTTTTTCGTAATCTTCGTCCAACTCATCGTGGCGTAAACGTTTAATCAATTCAATTTGAATGTAGTTTAAGACGTTGAAGTATGGCAAACGGTAATCAAGGCTGGCACGAAGAGATGGATTGGTTTCCAATAAATCTTCGTGTTGTTCAATAGCTAAAATAACATTTTTAGTGAGTTGCCATTCGTCAAGAATGGTGTTAAAGACATCACGCACGTCTTCATCTTCAGCCAATTGAGCGTATTGGAAAGCAATGTTCATGTTTGATTTTGAAAGAACCATATCTACATTTGAGAGGAGAGAATGGAAGAATGGCCATTTGTCATACATGTGTTGCAATTTCGCCAAGTTACCCTCATCAGCGTCAATAAAGTGTTTGAAGGCAGAACCGACACCATACCAGCCTGGGAACATCACTCGACTTTGTGACCATGAGAATACCCACGGAATCGCACGAAGGCCTGAAATTTCAGTGATGGTTTTACGAGCAGCTGGACGTGAACCGATATTCAAACTTGAAACTTCTTTAATTGGGCTTGCTTCAAAGAAATAATCATAGAAATGCGGATTGCCAAAGACCAAATCACGGTAAACTGTATTTGAATAGCTAACAATGTCGTCCATCGTTGCACGGAACTCATCGATTTCATTAGCATCCGTAATCATGCGTGTTACAATACGGTCAATGGTTGCTGACACCAACATTTCAAGGTTGTAGTAGGCAACGTCTTTATTACCGTATTTGTTTTCAATGATTTCCCCTTGCTCTGTCAAGCGGATGCGGTCTTTAATCGAACCAAATGGTTGGGATGTAATGGCTTCATATGATGGACCACCTCCACGGCCGACTGTACCACCACGACCATGAATGAAGGTTACTTTAATACCACGTTCTGTTCCGATACGAGTCAATTCGTTTTGAGCCTTGTAAAGTGTCCAAACAGATGACAAGTAACCGCCGTCTTTATTACTATCTGAGTAACCAAGCATGACTTCTTGGTAGCCTTTGTTAGCTGCAATCCAACGGCGCACGATGTCGTAATCAAGGTATTCTTCCATGATGCCACGTGAATTTTCAAGGTCTTCGATGGTTTCAAAGAGAGGAACAATTTGAACACGCGCTTTTTGGTTATCAATCAAACCAACTTCTTTTAACATAACCGCTAATTCAAACATATCAGACACGCTTTCAGTGTGTGAGATAATGTGTTGTTTGATGACTTCTTCGCCTAGCTTGTCTTTAAGGTAACGAGCGGTTTTAAAGATAGCCAATTCTTTTTGCAGGAGTTCTGACTTCTCAGCATTTGCTGAAGATAAGGTACGAGGGTCCTCAGTCAGTTCTGTAAGCAAAATCTTGATTTTTTCCTCTTCTGGAAGCTCACTGTAATTATCCACAACGTTTGCTGATCGTAACAATTCTGCCACACAAGCTTCGTTGACGCTTGAATCTTGACGCATATCAATGGTTGCAAGGTAGAAACCAAAAACATCAACTGCTTGGAGCAACTCGCTGAAATCACCTGTTAGCATAGCCTCATCGCCATTATCTAACAATGATTGCTTGATTAAGAGTAAATCATCTTTAAATTCTTGGGCCGTTTTGTAGCTTGGAATTTCATTTTGAAGTTCAGAAGACACGCGAGAGAATTTCTCTTGCAAATACTTGCTGACAACACTAGCATTGTTGGTGCTTGTGTAAACCCCAGAACTAATGTTGTTGCTGCTTTCCAAGATACGTTGTGAAATGCCTGGTCCAGCTTTTAATTCCAACAAGGTTTGAATCAATTTCAACTGAATGTAATGGAAGGCTTTACGGTAAGGCTCATTTTCACGATAAATCGATTTATCTGTTGATAATTCAGCCATTTTTTCCACTTCAGGACTGATGTCTGTAAGAGTTGTAGAAAGTGAGAAGGTACGATAAAGACCTGTTAATTTTTCGATGTAGTAGTTAAGAATAACTTCACTTTGGACAGTGGCAGAAAGTTGCAGAGTTTCTGCTGTAACGTATGGGTTTCCATCACGGTCGCCCCCAATCCACATTCCCATGGTGATTGGTTTTGGATTGTCCAAATCAAGGCCTTTTTCAGCGGCTAAGTGCTTGTATTCTGACGTTAATTTTGTGATGGCTTGAATCAAAGAGGTATTGTAATACTCCATCACGTTGGTGATTTCATTTTTAACCGTCAATTTTTTCTCACGAATAATATCCGTTTGCATGATGATTTCAATGTAACGGCGTAAATCCGTGTACCATTTGTTACGGTTGACAACACCAGCCTTAACATCGCGGTACTTACGCAACAAATCATGAATGTGGTTGGTCAACTCCAAAACGGTTTTACGTTGCACTTGCGTTGGGTGAGCGGTTAATACAGGAACCACGTTCACGTTTTCAAGAATTTCTTTGGCGTTGTCGCTTTCTGAAACCATGTCAACCGTTAGAGAAAGTTTGCCAAGGTAATCCTTGCCCATGTTGTTTTGGTAGTTAATCTCATACGCAAAATCCACATCTTCAGAGATGTTGATTAAAAGTGGTAAAATTGAAAAATAGCGAGATACGACGATCATCTCATCATTCGTTAATTGAGCTACTAATTTTTCAAGTTTGACGTATTCAGAGCTTGCTGATAAGTCGGCGATATTTTGAATTTTGGCAAACACCTCATCGCCAACCATTTGATGGGTTGTATCGTCAAGGATTTGTTTTAACACTTTGACTTCTTCTGTCATTATCGACCGAGTGTTATTATTTTCCAATTTTTTGACTGTCACTCTCTTCACTCCTTTTTGTTTGGATTGGAATCCTTTGTTACAAACGTACCCCTATATCATACCACTTTTTGTAAGGAAAAGTAACCCATTTTCTAATGATTATCCTTGTTTTTATAAATTTTCTGATTTTTTAAATCTTTTTGCTGTATAGCCTGTGCTACTAGGATAAGCTCTAGATTTTTGATATACTTTTGAGGATAAGAACTAAAATGATTGGAGATGACCTATGGAATTGAAAAAACGTTCGGATTTTCCTGAAAATGAATTATGGGATTTGACAGCACTCTATCAAGACCGCGAGGATTTTTTACGAAGTATTGAAAAAACATTAGAAGATATTAACGTCTTTAAGCGCAATTACGAGGGACGCTTGGAAACTGCTGATGATTTTACACGTGCTTTGTATGAGATTGAGCAGATTTACATCGAGATGAGCCATATCGATAACTACGCTTTTATGCCGCAGACAACGGATTTCAGCGATGAATCATTTGCCCAAATCGCACAGGCAGGGGCAGACTTTATGACCAAGGCTAATGTGGCACTCAGCTTTTTTGATACGGCTCTTGCGACTGCTGATTTGGCTATCTTGGACGAATTAGAAGCCAACCCACATTTTAGCGCAGCCATTCGCCAAGCTAAAATCCAAAAGAAACACTTTATCTCACCAGAAGTCGAAAAAACCTTGACTAATCTGGCCGAAGTTTTCAACGCACCGCAAGACATTTACACTAAAATGCGTGCAGGTGATTTTGAAATGGACGATTTTGAAGTGAATGGCAAAACCTACCGCAACTCTTTTGTCACTTATGAAAATTTCTATCAAAATCATGAAGACGCTGATGTTCGTGAAAATGCCTTCCGCTCTTTCTCAGCTGGGCTTAGAAAACACCAAAATGCCGCAGCAAGTGCTTATTTGGCACAGGTCAAATCTGAAAAAATCATGGCGGATATGCGGGGGTACGACTCTGTTTTTGACTACCTCCTTGCCGAACAAGAAGTGGACCGCGATATGTTTGACCGCCAAATTGATCTCATTATGACAGAGTTTGCGCCGATTGCACAAAAATACCTCAAACACGTGGCAAAAGTGAATGGCTTGTCAAAAATGACCTTTGCTGATTGGAAATTGGATTTGGATAGCGATTTAAACCCTCACGTCAGCATTGACGATGCCTATGATTTGGTGATGAAATCCGTTGCTCCGCTGGGTGAGGAATACAGTCAGGAAGTTGCCCGCTACCAAGAAGAGCGCTGGGTGGATTTTGCTGCTAATGCCAATAAAGATTCAGGCGGCTATGCTGCAGACCCATACAAGGTTCACCCATACATTCTCATGAGCTGGACAGGGCGTTTGTCAGATGTCTATACCTTGATTCACGAAATTGGTCACTCAGGGCAATTTATCTTTTCTGACAACCATCAAAGCTACTTCAATACCCACATGTCCACTTATTATGTAGAAGCCCCTTCAACCTTCAATGAATTGTTGCTGAGCGATTATTTGGAACAGCAGTTCGATGACCCTCGTCAAAAACGCTTTGCCTTAGCCCACCGTTTGACAGATACTTATTTTCACAATTTCATCACGCATCTGCTAGAGGCTGCCTTCCAACGTCGTGTTTACACCCTTATTGAAGAGGGCAAAACATTTGGAGCTGAGCAACTTAATCGCATTATGAAAGAGGTTCTCAGCCAATTTTGGGGTGATGCCATTGACATTGATGACGATGCTGCATTGACTTGGATGCGTCAAAGCCACTACTACATGGGACTTTACAGCTACACTTATTCTGCAGGGCTTGTGATTGCAACGGCTGGCTTTTTGAACTTTAAGCAAAACCCAAATGGTGCCCAAGACTGGCTAACCTTCCTCAAATCTGGTGGCTCACGTACACCGCTTGACACGGCTAAATTAATCGGAGCAGACATTTCAACTGACCAACCACTCCGCGACACCATCCAATTTTTAAGCCAAACCGTTGACCAAATCATCGCCTACACCGAAGCCATGACAGTATAAATTTAGACATTTATTCCCATAAGTCATTGCAAATATGACAATTGTATTACAAAAGCGTATTGTTTTGATTTTTAAACCGTTTTACGCTAAAATATGAGTAATGAGAAGACGAATAAAACCTATTGTTGTTGTAGTTTTCTTCGCCCTTTTAGGGCTCCTTCTCGTGATCGGTAAAACGCACTCAGACAGTCTAAAAGAACAACAGTTAATTTCAGCAAAGGCTTCTATTCCGACTTTGAGTGGCACGAGTACCACTACATCAACTTCTGATACTGACAATGATAAAGAGTTTGTTCTTAATCCGATTATCGATATCTCTGGTTGGCAACTTCCAAGCGAAATTGACTATGATACTCTGTCTAAAAATATTTCTGGTGCTATCGTTCGTGTGTACGGGGGATCACAAATTAGTAAAGATAGCAACGCCGCTTATACCACTGGGATTGATAAATCGTTTAAGACCCACATCAAAGAACTACAAAAACGAGACGTTCCAGTAGCGGTTTATAGTTATGCTTTAGGAAGAAGCGTCAAAGAAATGAAGGAAGAGGCCAAGACTTTCTATGAAAATGCTTCGCCTTACAAGCCTACTTTTTACTGGGTTGACGTTGAAGAGGCGACCATGCCTGACATGAATAAGGGAGTCCAAGCTTTTCTTAAAGAGCTCAAACGTTTAGGTGCCGAAAAGGTTGGGATTTACATTGGAACCTACTTCATGGATGAGCAAGAAATCTCTGTTGATGGCTTTGATGCCGTGTGGATTCCTGCTTATGGTTCTGATTCTGGCTACTACAATGCCGCACCACAGACCGATTTAGATTATGACCTCCATCAGTACACGTCGCAAGGTTACCTTAACGGCTTTAATTCGCCTTTAGATTTAAATCAAATTGCCGTGACCAAAGACAAAAAATCAACTTACAAAAAATTGTTTGGTGGCAGTAATAATAAAAGTGACAACAAAGAAGATAGCAATAAATAAGGCTAGGAAAATTCCTAGTCTTATTTTTGTGTGATCTCTTGGGAATTTGTCAAATGCTAACAGATTGATTATAATAAACCTAACAAGGAGCCCTGCGCTTCTACTCTTAACATTAGAAAGTGGTAATGATGTCTAAAAAAGCAAAAATGAAGAAAACCTTAGTGGACCAAATTTTAGATAAAGCCCACATTGAACACGATAGCTTAGCGATTAACGCTCTTGAGGGAGAATTGCCTGAGGGCATTCAAAAATCAGATATTTTTAAAACGCTAGCCTTAACTGGTGACAAGACAGGTCCTGTCATTGGGATTGTTCCTCTCACTGAGCACCTGTCAGAAAAGAAACTTGCCAAAGTATCTGGCAATAAAAAAGTGAGCATGATTCCACAAAAAGACCTGCAAAAAACGACAGGCTATATCCATGGGGCAAATAACCCCGTTGGTATTCGCCAAAAACACCATTTTCCAATTTTCATTGACAACAGTGCTTTAACATTAGGGCAAATGATTGTTTCAGCTGGGGAAGTTGGACGCTCTATTCGCATTGATAGCCAAGTCTTGGCTGACTTTGTCGATGCTCAATTTGCAGATTTATTAGCTTAGTCACACTGAGTGTTAGATGGGAGAATGACCTTATGAAATGTTATTTTGTCCGCCACGGCAAAACCCAATGGAACCTTGAAGGACGTTTTCAAGGAGCAAACGGCGATTCACCCTTGCTAAAAGAATCCATTCATGATTTGGAAAAATTAGGCGATTATTTGCAAGACATCTCCTTTGATGCCGTGTTTTCCAGTGACTTAAAACGCGCTAAAGACACTTGTCAAATCATCATGTCACGCAATCAGCACCCACAAACTATCACTTTTGAACCAGCCTTGCGAGAATGGCACCTCGGCAAATTAGAAGGCAACAAAATTGCGACAATCAGCGCCATTTATCCACATCAAATGCAAGCTTTTCGCCACAACCTAGCCAAATTCAACAACAGCATTTTTGAAGCGGAGTCGGTTTATCAAACCACCAAACGCGTATCAAGTTTCGTCAAATTTTTAAAAGACAAACCCTACCAAAATGTTTTACTGGTGGGGCACGGGGCAAATTTCACGGCTTCCATTCGGACTTTGCTGGGCTATGAACCAGCTGTCTTACGTGCTAAGGGCGGCCTTGACAATGGTAGTTTGACCATTTTGGAAACCGAAGATTTTGAGCATTTTTCATGCCTCAAATGGAATGACACCTCTTACAAATAAGTAAAAAAAGACTCTTGAAAGCTATTCAAGAGTCTTTTTAGATTATCTAGCGTATTTCAAACGCAGGACTTTTTCTTGTTGTTTGTCCAAACGAAGCAAAATCACAACCTTGTCAATGCTGATATTGCTCTCAAGCAGACGTTCTGCTGCCATCATCAAGCCGTTGTTGATGCCTAACTCCAAGATTGGATTTTTCTTATCGTTCACGTCAAAGATGAATTTATTATCAGGAAGATCAAAGAGTACTTTCACCGCTCCATACAATTGCTCAAAGCTATCAATTGCCACGTCATAAACAGGCTTAGTACCAGGTTTTAACTGACGGCCACGGTGATTAAACCACATCGAATGCCAACCACCATTGAAAGCTCCCATGACGTCATTGTCATAAGAATCCCCAACATAAAGCGTTGTCGCAGGGTTCATGTCAAATTGTTCAGCAGCCAGATTGAAAATTTCTTTTTCAGGTTTTTGGAAACCAGTCGCCTGACTAACGATGACACGTTTTGGATCAACGTAATCGTAAAGGCCAAGTTTTTTCACTTTTTTTAGTTGGTGCTCTGTTGGACCATTAGTGATAATGCCCATCGGTACCCCTTTTTCTTTTAGAAAATCAAGGGTCATGCGCATTTCATTAAGCATGGTAATGTTTTCCAACTCTTGCTCGTAAACTTCTTGGAAATCCACACCAGTTACCTCGTCAATTTCACGGTAACCAAACTCTAATAAGGTTTCCTTGCAACGCCAAAAGCGGAAATACTCGGTAGTCCATTCGCCAGCCATCACGCGCGGAAAACCTACATCCGAATAATGACGAAAACGGATATAAGCTTGGCCAATCTTGCTCATATCAAAGTCAGGGAAACACTTTTCAACCGCAATACGATAAGGCGCTTGCTGATCATAAATAGTATCATCGACGTCAAAAACAATTGAAGTAATCATGGTTCTCTTTTCTCTCTAATTATTTACCGCCACATATTATACTATTTTTTAGCCTTATTTTCAATCAAGGACACGAAAACACTTTCTTAACTTCGCCGATAAAATAAAGTGTATTATAGCTTGATTTATGATACAATAGAAAAGACTATTTACTTGGAGGGAAACATGTCAAACGAACACATCGAAGAATTAAATGACCAACAAATCGTGCGTCGTGAAAAAATGGCACATTTGGCTGAACAAGGGATTGATCCTTTCGGTAAACGCTTTGAACGCACAGCTACTTCTGGCCAACTCAAAGACAAATACGCAGACAAGACCAAAGAAGAGCTTCACGATATTAACCAAACAGCTATTATCGCTGGGCGACTAATGACTAAGCGTGGTAAGGGTAAAGTTGGATTTGCTCATATCCAAGACCGTGATGGTCAAATCCAAATATACGTCCGCAAAGACGCTGTTGGAGAAGAAAACTACCAAATTTTCAAAAAAGCAGACCTTGGTGACTTCCTTGGTGTTGAAGGGGAAATCATGCGTACAGACATGGGTGAATTGACTATCAAAGCCACTCACATCACTCACTTGTCTAAATCTCTTCGTCCACTTCCAGAAAAGTTCCACGGCTTGACAGACGTTGAAACCAAATACCGTAAACGTTACCTTGACTTGATTTCAAACCGTGAAAGCTTTGACCGCTTCGTAACACGCTCAAAAATCATCTCTGAAATCCGTCATTACCTTGATGGACTTGGTTTCTTAGAAGTGGAAACACCTGTCCTTCACAATGAAGCTGGGGGTGCTGCAGCTCGTCCATTCATCACTCACCACAATGCCCAAGACATTGACATGGTGCTTCGTATCGCGACAGAACTTCACTTGAAACGTTTAATCGTTGGTGGTATGGAAAAAGTTTACGAAATCGGACGCATCTTCCGTAACGAAGGTATGGATGCCACTCACAACCCTGAGTTCACTTCTATCGAAGCTTACCAAGCTTACGCTGATTTCCATGACATCATGGACTTGACAGAAGGTATCATCCAACACGTTTCTAAAGCTGTTAAAGGCGAAGGTCCTATCTCATATCAAGGTACTGAAATCGCTATTGACAAACCATTTAAACGTGTGCACATGGTGGATGCGATTAAAGAAGTCACTGGTGTTGATTTCTGGAAAGACATGACTCTTGAAGAAGCCCAAGCCATTGCCAAAGAAAAAAATATCCCTGTTGAAAAACACTTCACTTCAGTTGGTCACATCATCAACGCCTTCTTTGAAGAATTTGTCGAAGAAACATTGATTCAACCAACCTTTGTGTACGGACATCCAGTAGAAGTATCACCACTAGCTAAGAAAAATGCTGAAGACCCACGTTTCACTGACCGTTTCGAACTCTTCATCATGACCAAAGAATACGGCAATGCATTCACAGAGCTTAACGACCCAATTGATCAATTGTCACGTTTTGAAGCTCAAGCCAAAGCCAAAGAACTTGGTGACGACGAAGCGACTGGTATCGACTACGACTACGTAGAAGCCCTTGAATACGGTATGCCACCAACAGGCGGACTTGGTATCGGTATCGACCGTTTGGTTATGCTCCTCACAGATACAACAACTATTCGTGACGTCCTACTCTTCCCAACAATGAAATAATTTAG
>NZ_DBPA01000055.1:0-10367 GCF_002300045.1 Streptococcus sp. UBA632
TTTTTTTGATTTTGTGGTTATAACGACAATAAAAAAGAGCTAACAAAGGTTAGCTCTCTATCACATACCCCCTCAGGAATACGGATTTATCACAAATTTAAAACAACTAACTAAATGAGCCTTCGCTCTGCTTCAAATATATGCAACTTATTGGCTGATAGCCGTCTTAGGTCTGAGCTATGAGGAGCTACCTTACAACTTCCTAAGAGGTTCAATGACTAGGAAGGAATGGTTACCTCCAACGTTCACCCAACATTCAGAATCATAAGTATGTAACAATATATCCAATATATCCAATTTATCACTTGCGCTTTTGGTTACAGGAACTTTGACAACTTTAAAAAAACGTATTTACATCGCTTTGAACAGCAAAAAAGCGAGAACATCATTTGTTCTCGCTAGAGCTTAACTTTGCCACCCACTACAGTTGACAAAGAGCCACAAAAAAGGGACTGCACACTCTTCTTTTTAATATTTTCTTTTACATATATTGTTCTACATGTTCAATTTCTTTTTGTAGTTCTTTTTCATCGTACTTTTCATACTTGCCAGCTTCGTGTACAATCTTTTTAATTTCATGCATGGCTTTTTTCTCAACAAGCCATTTTCTCATACTATGTTTTTTTGCATCTTCATTTAGAGAATCTAATTCTTCTAAATTTGAATCCAGTTTGTTCAAAACATCTGCAATTTTTACTAATGCTTTTGCTTCTTTTTCTTCATAGTTTGACATAATAGATACACTCCTTAAGTATTTGATACCCTAAGTCTACTCCTCTATTATTTTATTTGCAAATAAAAAGCTCTATAATTTCTTAGCATGATTTTACCCACTACAGAAATTATAGAGCTAGCATACGTTAGTCAGCCGATAATTATGGTAAAAAATGTGTAATCATTTGTCTTATCTACTGTGATGCGTTCAATCATTGTTGCTCCAACGTGTTTTAGCAATGCTCCCATGATTGAACCGTCGTTCTTTCCAGTTGCTTTGATAATCGCTTGTACGTCGTTCTCATACTGCTTGACTTTTTCATTTGAAATATATTGCTTAAATTGACGATTAATTCAAACATCAGGCAATCACTGAAAGTTGCTTTGCATGAAGGCAGTTTGAAAAAAGATTTTACAGCATTGGTTAAAATCCACTCTTCTATCGAATCTTCAAAAAAAGGGATGAATTATCTGGAATTAGACCAGCGTGAGAACTTCATTGAAAGCGTTAGTGAGACAGTTCAGTATCAATCTAGCTTCTTCTGCTATGTTGTCGCTAAAACAGGATTACGCTTCTCTGAAGCGCAAGGTCTAACGAATGACGACAATTGTATCAATCGAAAAGAATTATATATTTACGTTTTTAGAACCTACAAAGTTAACGGTGCAAGGCGAGGTTGGGGAAAAACTAAGAATAAGCAGTCAGAACGAAAAGTTCCAATTGATGAAGAGTTTATTCAAAAACTCGATGAATACTTAAACTCTAGTTTTGAAGAGAACGAAGATAACAGATTATTTACTCACGTTTCAAATAACATGGCTAATAAATTAATTAAAAAACGAACTCAAACGGAAGTTACTTGTCACGGTTTGAGACATACGTATGTAAGCTTTTTGATTTATCATAATATTGACGTTGTTTCAATTGCAAGACTTGTCGGGCACAAGGACGCTACAGAAACACTTCAAACGTACGCCCATCTATTTGAGAGAAGGCAAGATGAAGTGTTTGAACTTGTTAGAAAAATTATTTAAATATTTTTGGACAAATTTTGGACAAAACTTATTTTTAGAATTAAAAAAGCCTTGAAACCAAGCCTTTTTTAATATAGTTGTATCCACCCTAAGGGAATCGAACCCCTATCTCAAGAACCGGAATCTTGCGTGATATCCATTACACTAAGAGTGGCAACTGTTATATTATACCATATTTCCAGAAAAATAAAAACCAAAACAAAAAAAGAATACGAGGTCGATTAACATCAACCTCGTATCTGATATATTAGCTAGTGATTATAATTCGATATCACCGAACAAATCAGCCATTGAGAATCCAGTTTGAGTTTCTGGAAGTTCGTAATCACGTTTTACTTCACGTTTTTGACGACGTGGACGTGATTGGCGTTTTTCTTCGTTGTTTTCAGCTTGTGCTGGACGTTCTTCAAGAGCTTTGATTGAAAGTGATACACGTTCTGCATCAGCATTTACATCCAAAACTTTAACTTTAACTTCTTGTCCTATTGAAAGAACATCTTTTGGATTTTCAACACGTTTGTGTGAAATTTGTGAAATGTGAACAAGTCCATCGATACCTGGCAATACCTCAACGAAAGCACCAAAATCAGTCAAACGTTTTACTTTACCTTCAACAACGTCACCAGCAGCAAGTTTTTGTTCTACACCATCCCATGGTCCAGGTGTTGTTGCTTTAAGTGAAAGTGATACACGACCTGCTTCTTCATCGATTGAAAGAACTTTAACTTCTACTTCTTCACCAACAGAAACAACTGATTTAGGTGAAACGTTGCGTTCATGTGACAATTCAGTAACGTGAACAAGTCCATCAACACCACCTAAGTCGATGAATGCACCAAAGCTTGTCAAACGAGCAACTTTACCTTTAACGATAGCGCCTTCTTCAAGTTTTGAGAAGACTTCTTTACGTGCTTCAGCTGCTTTTTCTTCAACAACGTCACGACGTGAAAGGATGAAACGGTTTTCAGCTGGAACAACTTCTTTGATTTTTGCTTCAAATTCTTGTCCAACAAATTTTTCAGTGTTACGAACAAAACGAGTATCAATCATTGAAGCTGGAATGAAACCGCGAAGTCCTTCAAATTCAACTGAAAGGCCACCTTTAACGGCACGTGTTCCTTTAACAGTAACAACTTCACCTTCGCGACCAACAAGTTTATCCCAAGCTTTGCGAGCTTCCAAACGTTTTTTAGAGACAAGGAAAGTAACTGTATCAGTATCTTTACCTACAACTTGACGAAGAACAAGAACTTCAACTGTGTCGCCAGCTTTAACAAAATCGTTAATATCAGCATCACGATCATTAGTCAATTCACGAAGTGTAAGAACACCCTCAACACCTGTTCCTTCGATAATAACGTTTGCTTGTTCATTATCAACTGTTAAAACTTCCGCAGTGACTACATCACCTGGATTTACTTCGCTAACACTGTTTAGTAAATCTTCAAATTCATTCATTCTAAAAAATCCTCCAACAAAAGTTAGTTTAACTAACTTTTGACAACAATAATATTTCTCAAGGTAACCCGCAATGACAACAACTTTTATCTTTGACGGTGTCAAGCCAAAACTTGATACCTTTGACTGGGGTAGCTGGATTCGAACCAACGCATGAGGGAGTCAAAGTCCCTTGCCTTACCGCTTGGCTATACCCCAATAACAGAATGGAAGGGGAGGGATTCGAACCCCCGAACCCGAAGGAGCGGATTTACAGTCCGCCGCGTTTAGCCTCTTCGCTACCCTTCCGTTACAACAAAAACTATTTTAACATAGTTTTTGTTTCGATGCAAGTAGTTTTCACTTCTTTTTAACGATTAAGATTATAATTTTCAATCGTGCTTTCAATGGCTTGTTCTAAATTTTTGAAAAAGGCTTTAACTTCGCCGTTTTCAACGACTGCAAAACGGTTCTCCAACTCAGCAATTTCACCAATTGTTTTTTTACCTGTTTGCAAGGCATATCCGTCAACCTTGGCATTATTAATAGTGACCTTGCTATCTGACAATTGCAATTCAATTTTTTTATCTTTTTTACTCATTCTCTCACCTCGCTCTACCCATTTTACCGAAAAAATAGGAAGCTGGCAAGGGCAAGCTTCCTGATTCCTGCTTTAATCTACTTTGACAATCCATCCTTCTGGAGCTTCCACATCTCCAAATTGAATACCGACTAATTCATCGTATAACTGACGAGTGACGGGACCAACTTCTGTTTCACTGTAAAAGACGTGGAAATCATCACCATGCTGAACACCACCAATTGGGGAAATAACAGCGGCAGTTCCACAGGCTCCTGCTTCTACAAACTTATCCAATTCATCCAATTTGACATCGCCTTGAATGGCTGTCATACCAAAGCGATTTTCTGCTAAATAAAGAAGCGAATATTTTGTAATTGACGGTAGGATTGATGGGCTAAGAGGAGTAATGAATTCATTGTCTGCTGTAATACCGAAGAAGTTAGCTGACCCCACTTCTTCGATTTTGGTATGAGTGGCAGGGTCTAAGTAAATCACATCTGAAAATTGGCGTTCGTGGGCAATTTTTCCTGGCAGAAGGCTAGACGCGTAGTTTCCACCAACCTTGGCTGCTCCTGTGCCGTGTGGTGCTGCACGGTCGTATTCGTCTTGAATGAGGAAATTGGTTGGCACCAAGCCACCCTTAAAATAATTTCCCACTGGCATAGCAAAAATAGTGAAAATATACTCATCGGCTGGATGTACCCCAATCACATCACCAACCCCAATTAAGAGAGGGCGAATGTAAAGAGTCGCTCCTGTGCCGTATGGTGGCACATAGTCTTCGTTAGCACGCACGACTTGTTTGACGGCATCGATGAACTTATCCGTTGGAACTTGTGGCATCAACAAGCGGTCAGCAGTACGTTGCAAACGCTCAGCGTTCATATTAGGACGGAACAATTGAATAGAGCCATCTTTGGTGCGGTAGGCTTTCAAACCTTCAAAAGCCTGCTGCCCATAGTGAAGAGCTGTTGAGGCTTCTGATACGTGCAAAACAGCGTCTTCTGTTAATTGCCCATCGTCCCATTTGCCGTCTTTATAATACGAAATGTAGCGAAATGGTAGTTTATGGTATTCAAATCCTAAGTTTTCCCAATCGAAATCTACTGTCATAATAAATCCTCTTTCCTGACTTTTATCCTATTGTACGCTTTTTTTATCATTTTTCAAGTGTTTTTTGTAAAATTCTGAAAATTTTGACTAACTAAAAAATCAGGAAAACTCCTGATTTTTACATCTATTTGACCGTGGCACTGAAAATGCCTTCGTCCGAGATGGTGTCTGAAATGAAAGCGCCGTTACTTGTGCGTTCAGACAGACTCAAATCTGCCAAAATCACTTGATAAACCGTTCCGTTGTTCGAATGCACTTCTAAGGTTTGACTAGCATGGTCGAGATTTTCCTCTGGTGCTGTCGTGAACAAATCAAGCGACTCGTCTTGTTGCTCATCGTAAACAGGACCAGCAAGCAAGATGCGATGTGGCTTGGTTTTTAATTCGCGTAAGACGAGCAAACCACGGTTGGCACGATTGGTCAATGGAATCACGTCGGTTTCCATGCGTTTCACACTACCACGTTGGGTCAAAATGAACACACTGTCAGTATTTGCGATAAAAACCGAAACAACGACGTCATCATCTTTGAGGTTGATGGCCTTGACACCTGCTGCTTTCGGGCCAACAACTGGCACTTCTTCGATGTTAAATCGCAGAGCGTAGCCATTTTGCGTTAGAAGCATCACATTATCAAGGGCTATCGGTGAAATGGCAATCACTTGGTCCTCTTCGCTCTTCAATTTGGCGAATTTGATGGCTTTTGATTTGTAGGTACGCCATGGCGTCAATTCCTTACGTTCAAAGCGTTTGATTTGCCCCATTTTAGTCGCTGCAAAATACGTTTGTGTGCCAAAATCATCGACAATTTCTGCATGAAGCACCACTTCATTGGCTGCAAAATTGGTAATGGTTTGTGACAAATGTTCACCGATGTCTTTCCAACGAATATCGGTTAATTCGTGAACAGGGCGGTAAATCACATTACCTAAATTGGTGAAGATAAGGAGCTGCTGCGTGGTTTTGGCAGGTGCCACAAAAATCAATTCATCATCGTCACGTTTGCCGACTTCCTCAACCGTTGAGGCATTATAAGAACGCGGGCTGGTACGCTTGATGTAGCCACCTTTTGTCACGCTGACATAAGTATCTTCTTCCACAATCAAGCTGGTCACATCGATTTCAATCGTTTCTGCTTGTGCTTGTAATTCCGTCAAGCGTGGTGTGGCAAATTTTTTCTTGACTTCGCGCAATTCGCGTTTCATGACATTGTACATGGTACGTTCATCTGCAATAATAGCCTCTAAAACAGTGATTTGTTGACGTAGGTCAGCTTCTTCTTCCTGCAAGGTAACAATGTCCGTATTGGTCAAACGGTACAATTGCAAGGTAACAATGGCTTCTGCCTGTTCTTCTGAGAAATCGTAGCTGACTTTTAGATTTTCTTTGGCATCTGCTTTATTTTCAGACGCACGAATAAGAGCAATCACCTCATCCAGAATGGAAATAACGCGAATCAAACCTTCCACGATGTGGAGGCGTTTTTCTGCTTTGGCCTTATCAAACTTTGAACGCGCTACGATAATATCCTTACGATGGGCAATGTAGCTGGTCAACATCTGAATAAGCCCAACCTGACGAGGGGTGTAGTGATCAATAGCCACCATGTTGAAGTTATAATTGACCTGCAAATCCGTGTATTTCAACAAGTAATTGAGAATGGTTTGCTTGTCTGCATCTTTTTTCAATTCGATAGCAATACGCAAACCGTCACGGTCTGATTCGTCACGGACTTCAGCGATGCCTGGCACTTTATTGTTGACACGAACATCGTCGATTTTTTTGACAAGAACAGCCTTATTGACTTCGTAAGGAATTTCCGTCACAACAATTTGTTTCTTGCCACCCTTGAGGTCTTCGACTGCTGTACGTGATCGAACAACCACGCGCCCTTTACCGGTTTCATAAGCTTTTCGGATACCATCTTCGCCTTGAATAATCGCACCTGTCGGAAAATCAGGTCCTGGCAAGAAGGTCATCAACTTATCCAAGTTGGCATTTGGATGATCAATGAGATAAACCACAGCATCAATGACTTCAGCCAGATTATGCGGCGGAATATCCGTTGCATAACCCGCAGAAATCCCTGTGGCACCATTGACCAATAAATTTGGAAAGGCTGCTGGTAAAACCGTTGGTTCTTTTTCGGTATCGTCAAAATTCCAAGCAAATGGAACCGTCTTTTTCTCGATATCATTCAAAAGATAGCCAGCAATTTCTGACAAACGTGCCTCGGTATAACGCATGGCAGCAGGTGGATCACCATCCATTGACCCGTTATTTCCGTGCATTTCAATCAATGTAGCACGGTTTTTCCAATCTTGGCTCATCCGCACCATAGCGTCATAAATGGAACTATCCCCGTGCGGATGGAAATTCCCCATGACGTTACCAACTGACTTGGCTGATTTACGAAATCCTTTATCAAAAGTATTGCCGTCCTTATTCATAGAATACAAAATACGGCGCTGAACGGGTTTCAAACCATCACGAATGTCTGGCAAGGCCCGCTCTTGAATAATATATTTGGAGTATCGTCCAAAACGATCTCCCATAATGTCTTCTAAAGACATATTTTGAACATTTGACATAATCCTTTGTCCTTAATTTTTGCTAATTTAGTTTTTAGCATTACTTGCTAAAAGCGGTGTTTTCTTCCAAGGTGAAGGTGACATTGTCCTCAATCCATTTACGACGTGGTTCTACCTTATCCCCCATCAACACATTCACACGGCGTTCGGCACGCGCCAAATCATCAATGGTCACACGAATCAAGGTCCGTGTTTCAGGGTTCATAGTGGTTTCCCAAAGCTGATCAGCATTCATTTCACCCAAACCTTTGTAACGTTGGAGTTGGGCACCTTTTCCAAAACGCTGACGCAATTCTTCTAATTCACCATCGGTCCAAGCATAAGCCACTTCCTCTTTTTTGCCCTTGCCTTTTGACATTTTGTAAAGCGGTGGCAGAGCGATATAAACGTGGCCTGCCTCAACCAAAGGGCGCATATAACGGTAAAAGAAGGTCAACAAGAGCGTCTGAATGTGAGCACCGTCTGTATCCGCATCGGTCATGATGATAATCTTGTCATAATTAGAATTATCAACGTTAAATTCTGCGCCAACGCCTGCACCAATCGTGTAAATCATGGTATTGATTTCTTCATTTTTGACGATATCTGACATCTTGGCTTTTGCTGTATTAAGCACCTTACCACGTAAAGGCAAAATGGCTTGGAACTTGCGATCACGCCCTTGTTTGGCAGAACCGCCAGCAGAATCTCCTTCGACCAAGTAAAGTTCGTTTTT
Source organism: Streptococcus sp. UBA632 (assembly GCF_002300045.1). Lineage (NCBI taxonomy): Bacteria > Bacillati > Bacillota > Bacilli > Lactobacillales > Streptococcaceae > Streptococcus > Streptococcus sp. UBA632. The sequence goes on from NZ_DBPA01000055.1 coordinate 8,188, forward strand.
CTTAGGATTTTTAGACTGGGCTGGGGTTAATTTCCCTGAAAGCAAGCCCTTGTCTTTCTTGCTCTTCTTGCCATTTCGCGATTCGTCACGCGCCTTACGAGCTGCCTCTCTAGCATCACGCGCCTTGATAGCTTTTCGAACCAAGTTGGCTGCGATTTCGCCATTTTCCAACAGGAAGTAGGTCAATTTCTCAGAAACAATGCTATCCACAATCGGACGTGCAAGAGGGCTTCCCAGCTTATCCTTGGTTTGCCCTTCAAACTGCAAATATTCTTCAGGGACGAGGATAGATAAGACCGCAGACAAGCCTTCACGGTAATCTGAGCCTTCCAAGTTCTTGTCTTTTTCCTTGAGCAAGCCAGACTTACGAGCATAGTCATTCATAGCCTTAGTAATAGCTGATTTTAGCCCTGTTTCATGCGTTCCACCATCTTTGGTACGAACATTATTCACAAATGACAAAATGTTGTCTGAAAAGCCATCGTTGTACTGAAGAGCCACTTCCACTTGAAAATCTTGGTCAGCTCCCTGCACAAAAATAACAGGTGTCAAGGTTTCCTTGTCTTCATTGAGGTACTCAACAAAGTCCTGCACCCCATTTTCGTAATGGAAAGCGAGGTGTTCTGGTTCTTCCAAACGATTGTCGGTCAAAGTCAAGGTGACATTTTTTAGCAAGAAGGCCGATTCTTTCAAGCGTTCCGCAATGGTATTGAATTTAAAATCAATGGTTGAAAAAATCGTCGCATCAGGCATGAAAGTTACGGTTGTCCCTGATTGTGACTTGGGAGCTGTTCCGACCTTTTGAAGTGTGGTCACAGGTTTTCCGCCATTTTCAAAACGCTGCTTGTAAACCACACCGTCACGCGTAATCTCAACCTCAAGCCAGCTAGAAAGGGCATTAACCACTGAAGACCCCACACCGTGCAAGCCACCAGACGTTTTGTAACCGCCTTGACCAAATTTCCCACCTGCGTGGAGAACGGTGAAAATAACCTCAACAGTCGGAATACCCATAGCGTGCTGACCTGTCGGCATCCCGCGCCCCTGGTCCTTAACCGTCACACTACCGTCGGCGTTGATAATCACATCAATCTGATTACCAAAACCAGATAAGGCCTCATCGACAGCATTATCGACAATTTCCCAAACCAAGTGGTGCAAACCTGTTGCATCTGTTGAGCCGATGTACATCCCTGGACGTTTACGGACAGCATCCAACCCTTCTAACACTTGAATCGCATCATCATTATAATTATTTACGTTAATTTCTTTTTTAGCCAAAAGTGACCTCCAAATTGTTCATCTTTCTTATCTTACAAGTTTTTTGACATTTTTGCAAAAAAAAATTGAAAATCCCCCAGTATAACGCTATCTTTAACCCCTCTATCTTTTCTTGAAATCGCATGACTTTTTAAGATTTCTTTGCCCTATTGTTCCTCGACTGTGTTATAATAGGCCTATGAACATTTTAGTTTTGATTATCATCGCTTATTTATTGGGGTCTATTCCGACAGGTTTATGGATTGGGCAGTGGTTTTACCATACCAACCTCAGAGAACACGGCAGTGGCAACACAGGAACAACCAATACCTTTCGTGTTTTGGGAGCTAGAGCAGGTGTCATCACCTTTTTGATTGATATGTTAAAAGGAACCCTTGCAACGCTATTGCCTCATCTATTGGGTGTAACTAGCGTATCGCCTCTAGTTATCGGGCTATTTGCCATTATCGGACACACCTTTCCTATTTTTGCTGGGTTTAAGGGTGGAAAAGCCGTGGCAACCAGCGCAGGTGTGCTTTTAGGATTTGCACCACTCTTTCTCCTTTACTTGTTTGTCGTCTTTGTCATCACGCTTTACCTTTTCAGCATGATTTCATTATCAAGTGTGGTGTCAGCAGTTGTGGCTATGGTTAGTGTTTTGGTTTTTCCCGCCTTTCACATTATCCTACCACATTATGACTGGCTATTTACAAGTATCATCATCGTAATGGCAACCATCATCATTGTGCGACATCGTGACAATATCACTCGTATCCGAAATCACCAAGAAAACCTTATTTCTTGGGGGCTAAATTTAAGCAAACAAAAAGTGGACTAGAACACTCTAGTTCGCTTTTCTGACAAATTATTTTATAAGGTATTATCATGAAATATTTTATTACCCGTGGTGCTAGTTGAAA
>NZ_DBPA01000026.1:0-2719 GCF_002300045.1 Streptococcus sp. UBA632
AATTGCAATCCGGCGCCGACCAATTAGTAGCAAATAACGGTCAAATCACTGGTGGTGCAGCGAAATTACAATCTGGAGCAGATCAACTAGTTGCTAACAATGGTCAAATCACTGGTGGTGTAGCAAAATTACAATCCGGCGCCGACCAATTAGTTGCTAACAACGGCAAATTGACAAGTGGTGTCGACCAATTGCAATCCGGCGCTGAACAATTAGCTTCTGGTGCTGGTCAATTGGCAGCAGGTAGTGAAACCTTGACAACTGGTTTAGGAACCTTGACAGACGGTATCTCAACCTTGTCTTCATCACTTTCTAAAGCAAGCAAACAATTGTCAGTTGTTTCTGTTAAGAATAAAAATGCTAAATTAGTTTCTGACCCTGTCACAACAAAAAGCAAAGATATTGACATCGTTAAAAATAATGGTATTGGTATGGCACCATACATGATTTCCGTATCTCTAATGGTTGTGGCACTTTCAACCAACGTTATCTTCGCAAGCTCTCTATCAGGTCTTCCAGTTAAAAACCGTTGGGAATGGGCTAAACAAAAAATCTTTATCAATGGTTTGATTTCAACAGCTGGTTCATTGATTCTATATGGAGCTATTCAATTCCTTGGTTTTGAAGCCAATTACGAATGGCGTACCATCTTTGTTATTTTATTAGGTGGTTGGACGCTCATGGCTCTTGTAACGGCGCTTATCGGTTGGAACCGTCGTTATGGCTCATTTATTTCCTTGATTATTTTGGTTCTTCAATTAGGTTCTGCCGGTGGTTCTTACCCAATTGAATTGAGTCCAAAATTCTTCCAAGTTATTCACCCTTACTTACCGATGTCTTACATTGTAACTGCCTTGCGTGAAACCATTTCAATGACAGGCTCTATCGGTCAAGAAGTTGGTGTCTTAGTCGGTTTCTTAATCGCCTTCATGATTATGGGACTGATCATTTACAAACAACCAAAAGCAGAGGCCTAAGAGGGTGTACCTCTGCTTTTTTTGTGGGCAGATTATTTGAAAAATGTCAGAAAATTTTATATAATGAATTCATTATGATTAACGAATTGGGGAGATTATGTCACTTATCACACTTATTTTATCGGTTTTAGTTGCCTTAGAGCATTTTTACATCATGTATCTTGAAACCTTTGCGACACAATCAGATGCGACCAGCCGTGTCTTTAATATGTCAAAAGAAGAGTTGCAACGGACTTCAGTTACCAATCTTTTTAAAAATCAAGGGGTTTATAACGGAATGATTGGTGTTTTCTTGCTTTACGGTGTCTTTACAAGCAATACAACTGTAGTTACTATCTTTTTACTAAATGTCATCTTAGTAGCCCTTTACGGTAGCTTAACAGCTGACCGCAAGATTATCTTAAAACAAGGTGGTCCTGCTATTTTGGCATTGTTGACGCTCTTATTTTAAGACAAAAAAAGCATCGCTTAAACGATGCTTTTTGCGTTTATTGAATGGTGATGTCACCGGCTTTGTTGTCAATAGTTAATGTATTTTGGCTAGATGTGTTTAAATCTGAAGCGATGTCTGCATCTCCTAAAAAGTAAGATGGATTAATCTTCAAATCTTTGTCTGCCAGTGTAATATCGACATCTCCAGCTGTTGAGGTGATGCTATTGTCCTCACCCTTGAAAGTCGCATGTTCAGCTGAGAAATCTCCCATGCGGAGTTTGAAAGAAGTATTAGTGATTTGACTATTGTCGCAATCAAGGTCACCAGTTGTAACGGTAAAATCAAACTGATTTAATTGGCTGTGCTCAATATCGACATCTCCAGCTGTCAATGTAACAGTTCCAGCATTGATGTGAGCATTATACATGGTCAAATCCCCAGCTTTGACATCTAATTTGGCATTATCAAGCGAAAGGTTGTTAATGTCTAAATCCCCTGCCTTGAGATTGGCTTGGAGGGAGGTGAGGTTGGTATTTTGCGGCACGGTGATGACAATGGTGTGTGAATTCTCAATGATACCTGATTTTGCTAGATTGATTAAATCTCTGAGACTAAAGAAATGGATCTCAGTATTTTCCCCTTGGCTCAAATGTCCTGTTTGTTTGACCGTTAATGTATCATCCTTAACCTCATAGTTGACAGAAGTTTTGCTATTGTCTGAGTAAGAAATAAAAGGTTTGTCCACGTTTTCCTTAGCAACTACCACATCAAAAGCAGAGCTATCGATAGTTACTTTGCTAAAGGTGTCAAGGCTTACTTTGTGATAACGAGTTGTGCTTAAAGTTTCTACATTTTTCTCCAAATCCGCTAGTCCACCAGTCTCAAATCCATATCCTGCAAGTGCTGCACCAATTAAGGTCGCTCCAATCCCAAATCCTAAAATAATCTTTGTCCACGATTTCATCATTTTCTCCCTTTATTTACTGTTTTTTGTGCCAAATGAACAATGCTGCACCCAGCCATTCTAAAGACTGCTCCCGCTGCTAAAATGGCTAATAATGACAAGCCAAGTGATAGTAAGCCTAAGCCAAAACCAAGTTCTGTTGCTGAGTAAGAAACACTGAGGTAAGACCAGCTGTCAAAGAGCATATAAAATCCTGAAATAATAAAAGCAACTGCAAGCGCAAGTACTGTTGCAATAAGAGCAACCCCCAAGGCTAAAATAGTAATGAGAACCCCAAAAATGAGAAGGGCAAGCGGTAGAGCAACAGGTGTTGCTAGTACAGCTAAACTAGCAATCCAAACCGTT
>NZ_DBPA01000026.1:2811-5284 GCF_002300045.1 Streptococcus sp. UBA632
GAGTCCCCAATTCGGCAATCACTGCCTCCTCATTTTCTGGGCCAGACTCGTCAAAATATTCCCTAAAATAGTCCATCGCCTCTTGGTAGTCATCCTTTGGCAATTTCCGTAAATACCAATCTAATTTAGCTAAATACTCAACTTTCGTCATCCTCTAATCTCCCTTCAATAATCTCGTCAACCTTTTCCTGATAAAGTTTCCACTCCGTTTTCAAAAAAGCCAATTGCTCCTTGCCACTGTCAGTAATGGCATAGTACTTGCGTTTACGTCCTTGATATTCTTGTTGATAAGTGCTTAAGTAACCTGCTTTTTCCAATTTTTTTAAAATCGGGTACAAAGTGGATTCTTTGATATTTGCCAGCTTTTTAATCGTGTGACTAATGGCATACCCATAAGAATCCTCTCTGTCAACAATAGCCAGAACAAGAAATTCAATAACAGTTGCTGAAGTTGGAAAATACATACCTGCTCCTTTCTCTTATATATAAAAATTTTATATATAATTATTTTATATATAAATCATATAGTAAACAATACAGGAAGTCAAGCTAAATATATAGAAACTTTATATATAAAATAAAAATCCCTTCGGAATAGGCTTCAGAAAAGCGATAAGAAGGATTAAATGATTCTAGAAAAATGACTAATAAGCTCTAAATGAGGCAAGTCTTGTCTTTAATCCAAAATAAAAAATCCCTGAAACAATCATTTCAAGAGATTTTTAGGGTCTTTATTATTTAACTTCAGTAAAGGTTAAATATTATCTATTTTAGCTATCGAAAACCTTGTAATACCAAGGTTTCCGGAAATACATCAAAATGATGTAGAGATATATGTAGAGATGGATTTTCTATGTAGTTAATTCGTTAAGTTTTGCTTGGAATAGACTAACAGCTTCAAATTTTTTCTTTGGAGCCAATTCTGCATAGGTATCCATTGTTGTTGAAATTGATTTATGTCCTAATCGACTTTGCAATTCTTTCCAATTTGCACCCGCATTAAGCATCATTGAAGCGTGGGTATGACGAAATAGATGAAAACCATAGCACCTCTTTCTGAATGATTTTTTCAAGTTTTTATCAACTTGAAGACATTAATTTACTCCTTGTTCAGAAAAAGATGAATGACAGTTGATGCCTATCAATTACCATTATGTGCAAAAGAATTGAGAGTTTCCCTCAAATCTCTCTATATAATCTTTTTTTACCCTTGTCGACGCATGACGAGTTTCAATACTTGGGCAATAATCAGCCATAATACAAGTGCTATAATGACAATCCAAATCCACGCTTGTGGCTCGTTTTGCCATGGCAACGGAACATTCATCCCAAAGAATCCAGTGATAACAGCAAGAACTGCGAGTAAAATGGATAATATCGTTAAAATAGTCAGGTTGTCATTCAAGTTATTGTTCAAGATATTATTGTAGGCGCCTGACAATTGTTGAAGAATCTGAGAATCCAGCTGCGTCATGGCTGCTAGCTGACGTGCTTCAATTAATGCATCGTCCAGTTCTTCCAATTCAATGCTACCGAGTTTTTGAATATGTGGGTGGTTCCGCAATTGTTCCAACACGAACACATTTTGATTTCCTGCGGTTAGTAAATAGACTAACCCAGTTTCCAAGTCAGACAGCTCTAATAGCAGTTGCTTGGTCGTCCTCTTTCTTAACTTAGCATTGAGCATATCTTTATCACGATCCAATTGATCCAAAACAGGGAAATATTCTTTGGAAGCAATCGTTAAGGAGGCGAATAGGAACTGTTGACAGGTCAAAACTGTATTATTAGCCAAATAGTTTTCTAGTTTTTCCAGCAAATAAGCATTTCTCGCATTGAAAATCGTAATAAACTGATTTTGTTGCACAATAAACGCCATCGGTGTGGTTTCATAATAATTATCCTCTTTTGTTATATCAAGAAGATTAAAAATCAATAATAATCGATCGAGTTTTACATTGTATTCAAAATGAGCCCTTTCATTTTTGTCTAATGCATATGAGACCAATTCTTTATCTAATCCATAGTCTTCGACTAATTGTTTGTCTATCATTTCTCTTTCTGAATGGATAATAATCCAGCTCAGCTCATTATTGTTGCCAAAACGTTTTTCAATCACTTTCTGCCCTCCTATCTCTTGATCTAACTATTATAGTTTATAAACATTTCTTTGACAAGTTTTTCAATATTGTTGAAGAGATATTGAAAATGGAAATAGAAACTGATAATTTCTAGCTATCACTTCTACCCACTCCAAAAATTTTTTCACTCTGATACTTCCCCACTCAAAAGAAAAAAGCCTTGCAACCAAGGCTTTTCATTATCCCTTTCATTCAAAGATTTCTAGGCTTTTACGAGCAGTGCAACACACTCGATGTGGATTGAAGTAATAGAAAAAGAAACATACAGCTTTATTACCAAAGTGGAGTATTGCTCCAAATACATATAAAATACATAAAATTCAATAGCGAAT